>NZ_JALBUS010000006.1:0-113728 GCF_033971885.1 Absicoccus intestinalis
CAGCGTTCATCCTGAGCCAGGATCAAACTCTTCATTTGATTTAGCTCTTCGATGTTCCTGACATCGTTTGTTTCTTTCTCGAAATTGACGTGTTTCTTGGTTTCCTGTTCAGTTTTCAAAGATCGTCACGCTTTCGCGTGCTCAGTTATATTATCAAATCTATCTGCCTTATGCAACCCCTTTTTTTATCTTTTTTGCATTTTTTTAATTTCAAACGATTTCACCTCACAATTTTTGACAAAATAAGAAGCAAACGCATCATTATCCAAGTCTTCAAAATAACTAGCAATCATCCGACAAATCCCACCATGACACGACAACAAGATCACATCTTGATCGTTTGAAGTTGCGATCAATTCATCCAGAAAAGGATATACACGAGCCGCGACATTCAAAAAGGATTCCCCATTCTTAAATCGTTTAAAATACTGATGTTTTTCAATTTGGTACTGTTCATCATTTCGCAAGACACCTTCAAAGATCCCAAAATCCTGTTCTCGTAAAGCGGGTGTATATTGAATCGGTATTTCATTTTCTAATTCTTGGGCAATGATCTGACTGGTTTGTCGAGCCCGAAGAAGGGGTGAACTATATAGTTTATTGATACCCAATCCACATAACTGTTTTCCCATTCTTTTAGCTTGTTCCTTTCCTCTTTCATTTAAAGGATTATCTGTCGAACCTTGTGCTAAGTTTTTATCATTCCAATCGGTCGTGCCATGCCGAATCACTAAAATTTTCATTGTATATCCTCGCTTTTCTTTATTATACAAAAAAGGCCGAAGGATGTCCTTCGACCTAGAGAGGGGGAAAAAACTATTTCGATAATTTAGAAGCCGCTGCTTTATCTAAAACAACCACAACATCTGGGTGTTTCTGTAATAAAGAAGCTGGAACTTGTTCCGTAACCGGACCTTCTACCATGGCCTTTACCGCATCGGCTTTGGCTTCTCCATCGGCAACCAATAAGATCTTTTTGGAACGCATGATCGAACCTAGACCCATTGACATGGCTTGATGTGGTACTTTATTGATGTCATTATCAAAGAAACGACTATTGGCTTCCAGCGTGCTTTGAGTCAAATCAACAATATGGGTAGGGGCATCAAACGATGTACCTGGTTCATTGAAGCCAATATGGCCATTTCGTCCAATTCCAAGTAGCTGCAAATCAATCGTGACCTTTTTCAATTCGGCTTCATAAGCATCCGCATCGGCTTGTGTACTACCTTCTGGTAAATGGGTATTTTCCGGTTTGATGTTGACATGATCAAATAAATGTTTATGCATAAATGAATAATAGGATTCTGGATGATTGCGATCGATGCCTACATATTCATCCAAGTTATAAGAAGTGATATTTTCATAACTTGTACCATTTTCTTCATGGTCTTTGACCATTTCTTTATATAAACCTTCAGGACTTGATCCCGTTGCCAAACCCAATACAGCATGTGGATTCTTCGTGATCACATCTTTCATGACTTCATATGCTTTTTTTGATTCTTCTTCGTAATTTTCACAAACAATAACTTTCATAATTGATATCTCCTTCGACAATTCATATATACCACTTTTATATACCAGTTTCAACCACTTTATAAAAAAAAAGGAAGTGATAGAATAAGGCACGTAAGAAAGAGAACTATGATCATGGAAAATAAACACGCTATTAATATGTTGGAAGGCAGCATTTATAAAAACTTATGTATTATAGCGATTCCTATTGCGCTTTCCAACATCCTCCAACAACTATTCAATGCTTCCGATACCGCGGTTGTCGGCCATTTTGCTTCCAGTCAAGCCATGGCCGCCGTTGGCTCCAATGCCCCTGTGATCAATATGATCGTGACCTTTTTTACAGGCCTATCCATTGGTGCCAATATCATTATCGCGCGTTGTATTGGTGCTAAAGAAGAAGATCAAGCCAATGAAGTGCTCCACACCAGTTTTGTCCTCGCCATTATTAGTGGTTTTTTGATGTTGATCATTGGCCAGATTATTGCCAAACCCGTCTTACATATATTAAATACACCAACCGATGTGATTGATATGGCCACGCTCTATTTACGCATCTATTTTTGTGGAATGCCCTTTTTAATGATCTATGATTTTGGATCGGCTGTTTTACGATCGATTGGCGACACCAAACGACCCTTATTTTTTCTTATCATTGCAGGAATTGTCAACGTCTGCTTAAATTTGGTCTTTGTCCTTGGCTTTCATCGCAATGCCGATGGAGTGGCCTTGGCCACGACCCTTGCCAATGGTCTCAGTAGCTTTCTGATTTTCCACACCTTGATCCATGAACAAGGCATGCTTCATTTAGACATTCATAAGTTGGGAATCCAAAAAGAACATCTTCGTGCCATTCTTTGGATTGGTCTACCAGCCGGACTCCAAGGTTTGATCTTTTCGATATCGAATGTCGTTATTCAAGCCGCTGTGAATCACTTTGGATCGGCTTGCGTTGCGGGAAATGCGGCCGCCTTAAATTTTGAATATATTTGTTACTTCATCGTCTATGGCTTCACCCAAGCCACCATGACTTTTATTTCACAAAACTATGCCGCCAAAAACTATGCACGCTGTCGAAAAACCACACGTACTTCCTGGCTTTGTGCCTTTGGCTTTACCGCCCTGATTTCGATTACTTTTTTTCTTTTGAAAAGACCCTTACTTGGATTGTTTACCACGGATGCTCAAGTGATCTATTATGCCAATATTCGAATGGCCTATATTGCTTTATTGGAACCACTGACTTCCCTCTATGAAATTCCCGGTGGCAGCTTACGAGGCATTGGCCATTCCTTAGAACCCACGATTTTTACTTTGATTGGTTCTTGTGTCTTACGAATCGTATATATCAGTCTGGCTCATGCTGCCTTTGCCCATTTCTCTCAAGTCGTCATCATTTATCCCATTTCCTGGATCATTACAGGTTTGGCTGTCATTCTTTTATATTTTAAAGTAACCAAAGAAGAATATGTGGAGATGTAGTATAATAGCGCTATGAAATTATTCGCAACCGATTACGATGGAACGCTACTGGTTGATGGAAACATCAAAACAGAGGATCTTTCCAGCATCGATCAATGGAAAGCCAACGGTCATTTATTTGTGATCGATACCGGCCGTTCGATGGAATCCATACTCGAACAAGTTCAAAAATATCTATTGCCTGTTGATTATTTTATAACCAATAATGGTGGGATGGCTTTTGATGCCCAAAAGAATGAAATTTTCTCCACATATTTAGAGCCGATCCTAGCCGTTGATATCATGTATATGGCCAAAATGGTCGGTAGCATTGTCAGTTATGTTGTCAATGATGGGTTTTATCGCCATCGCATTCTTGTCAATGACCAACTCGAAGATAAACGATATCCCGACTTAGCTTGCGATATGAGTGAAGCCCAACTCCATGCGCAAGGAAAATATGCACAAATTGTTTTGTCCATGGACACAAAAGAACAAGCCCTGCAATTAGAAAAACGGCTCAATGCCCATTTTTCAGATGGAATCGTAGCCTATGCCAATCAATATGTCGTCGATGTGGTCCCGAAAAATATTTCCAAAGCAACGGGTATTGCTCGTATTTGTGAAAGGCATCATATTGCGAAACAAGATGTATATACGCTTGGCGATGGCAACAACGATATTCCCCTGATCACATATGGTCTTCATGGAGCTGCCGTTTCCTGGGCAAGCAAAGATGTCCAGGCACACGCTTCACAAGTTGTCGATTCGATTGCTGAATTATTAGGTGGTGAATAAAATGAAATCAACATTAAAACGAACTTGGGCGGAAATTGATCTCGATGCCCTTGACTACAATTATCAAACCATTCGTTCACACATTGGTGCCAAGACCAAATTCTTAGGTGTGGTCAAAGCCGATGCTTATGGTCATGGTTCGGTTCAGATTGCCAGTCGTCTACAGGAATTAGGGGCTGATTATTTAGCCGTCAGCAGTATTGATGAAGCCATGGAATTGCGTTTCAATGGAATCACGATGCCAATCCTTATTTTGGGTCACACCCCCAAAGAACAAGTGGATCGTTTGATTTGTTTCAATATTACCCAAGCAGTCACTTGTAAAGCCAAAGCCGATGAATACAATGCTGAAGCTTTAAAATATGGTGGTACCTTAAAGGTCCACATCAAAGTGGACACCGGCATGTCTCGTTTGGGCTATTTATGTAACGATGAACATTTTGATAGCGGAATCGAAGGCATCGTTGAAGCTTGTCAATTGCCCGGTTTACAAGCAGAAGGAATCTTTACCCATTTTGCGATGGCCGATGAAGAAGATTCAATGAGCCAAGCCTATACCCAAAAACAATTTGCCCTGTTTCAAAACGTGATCCATGCAGTAGAAACAAAATGGGGCCAAACCTTTTCTTTGCATCATTGTGCCAATACCGGAGCAACCGTCGATCATCCCGAAACGTATTTAGATATGGTCCGTCCTGGCTTATTGTTGTATGGATATGGTACCCATGCAAAAAAATGGCATCTCCAACCTTTAATGTCCTTAAAAACAGTGGTCAGCACCATTAAAGTCTATGATCCAGGTACCCATGTGAGTTATGGAGGAATCTACACAACCAACAAAAAGACGCGGATGGGCGTGATTCCCTATGGATATGCTGATGGTTTTTTGCGTTCGTTATCCAATCGTTGCCAATTGATGAGTGTTGATGGTCCTGTCCAACAGTGTGGTCGCATTTGTATGGATATGGCCATGATTGATTTGACCGATAAATGGAATGTCAAAGTTGGCAGTGAAATTGAAATATTTGGACCCCATCGATCTTTGGATGATTGGGCCGCCTTAGCTGGCACGATTCCCTATGAAATTGTTTGTGCCGTGAGTAAACGAGTACCTAGATTCTATCTACAAAGTGGCAAAATCATATCGAAAGAATTATTATTAAGAATGTAATGAGAATAGCAGAAACCCGTTTGATTCCCTATGGCTTTATCAAACAAGAGCATTCCTATGTGTATGTTTGCCCCATCCTAGATCGTCAGTTTTCGGTTTGTATTCAAATCATCCACCAACAAATCAAAAGCCAGATCGTGGATAATGAAACACAAGAGCCTTATATTGTATGGAAGACCCATCCCGAAGGACGATTTGTTCAATCCGTACGATCTGCATATGATCAGGTAATGCATGATTTTTTTCAACATTGCTGCATAGTAGAAACCTATCGTTTTGCCCAAACCAATCGTATTGATGCCCAAATGCCCACTCAAGCTACTTTCCCTTTTCGAAAGTATCCTTCTTATGGTGCTTATAAAAGACATGGAAAATGGTATGCCCTCATCCAATGTATCGATAAAGAAAAATTGGGTATTGGCCAAGGACCCATTGAAATTATCAATGTGAAAGCAAACGCTTCCCAATGCCTTCATCGATTGGGCATTTATCCTGCATGGCATATGAACAAACAACATTGGATTTCTATTGGTTTGGATGATACGTTGACCGATGAAGAAATTCTTTCCTATATTCAAGATAGTTTCGATCGCACGGTATAAATATCGTGCGTTTTCATTTTATTTATGGCATACTTTTCATTGTTTAAGGAAGGAAAATTTTATGAAGAAAGAAACTTATGCAGATGCGAAAATTGAAAATGTATACAAGTTGGATGGGTATGTCCCCATCGCCAAGGCCATTCCATTTGGTCTCCAACATGTCTTAGCGATGTTTATTGCCAATGTCGCACCCTTGATCTTAATTGCGGGAGTTGCGGTATATAATGGGAAACCCTTTTCCAGTCTAGAGACGGCGCGCTTGATCCAAAATTGTATGTTGATTGCCGGTATTGGTACTTTGATCCAATTGTATCCATTGGGCCCTATTGGATCGGGACTTCCGGTCGTGATGGGATTGAGCTTTACTTTCTTAGCTGCGGCGATGAATGCAGCCAGTCAAGATTATGGATATATGGTCGGTGCCATCATTATTGGTGGTATTTTTGAAGGATTATTGGGATTAACCGCCAAATATTGGCGAAAATTCATCTCTCCTATGGTCGCTGCTTGCGTGGTTGTTTCCATTGGCTTAAGCATCCTCAATGTCGGTGTACAATCCTTTGGTTCGTCTGCTAAATACGATATGGGATCATGGCAAAACTTGTTGGTAGCCACCATTACTTTGATTTCAGCTTTGATCTTCCATATCAAATTAAAAGGTATCTTTAAACAAATGTATGTATTACTTGGCATGATGGTTGGCTATGTCGTGTCGATCTGTTTTGGGATGGTGAACTTTGCCGCTATGGGCAAGACCATTTCGGAAATGGGAATCGTTGCGATTCCGCAATTGTGTGCGTTTACGCCGAAATTCAATCTGAGCCATATCCTCTCTTTTTGTTTGATCTTTGTGGTTTCCGCCGTAGAAACCATTGGCGATACCACCGCAACCGCAAAAGAAGGCTTACATCGTGATGTAACCTCCAAAGAAATTTCGGGTTCCTTAGGTGTCGATGGTTTTATTTCTGCCGTTTCTGGAGGCATTTTTGGTTGTTCCCCAATTACTTCATTTAGCCAAAATGTGGGTTTGATTTCCATGACCCATGTCGTCAATCGTTTTTGTATTCTATTTGGCGCTTTGGCGATGATCTTAGGTGGTCTCTTCCCACCCATTGGTGCTTTCTTGACCACATTGCCAGATTGTGTATTGGGTGGTTGTACCGTCATCATGTTTGGTTCGATCTTCATGTCGGGCATTCGCATGATGCATGATGCGGGCATGGATAATCGCAACGTATTGATTGCGGCTACTTCCATTTGTCTAGGCGTTGGTGTGACCCAGGTCGATGGTTTCTTTGCCCACTTGCCTCATGTATTGGGCGATATCTTTGCGGGCAACATGGTGGCCGGTGTATTTGTGGTGGCTTTGGTCATGGATCTTTTTTTACCAAAAGACCCCAAATATTATGAAACCGATGTACCAAAGGGAGAATGATTTCTCTCTTTTTTTATGAATAGGCTATAATAAACATATGGCAAATGAGATTTATATTGAACGAAGCATGGATAGTCCCGCTTCCTTAACGAATTTATTAAAAGAAAAGGGCTACAAAGTAGAAAATCGAGTGATCGAAAAAAAGATCATTGAATCCAACTATACAATTTCGCATATCTTGGGTGTGCCGCTCGCAACCAAATTA
Source organism: Absicoccus intestinalis (assembly GCF_033971885.1). Classification (NCBI taxonomy): domain Bacteria; kingdom Bacillati; phylum Bacillota; class Erysipelotrichia; order Erysipelotrichales; family Erysipelotrichaceae; genus Absicoccus; species Absicoccus intestinalis. The sequence continues at coordinate 7,191 of NZ_JALBUS010000006.1, forward strand.
TTTTTTTATAAACGATTACGCATGGTGGAGGATCAACCAAAAGTTTTAGAAAAAACCTACATTAATTTGGATATTGTGCCTGGACTGGACAAAGTCGATCTCAATGATGTGGCCTTTTTGGATGTGATCGAGAAGAAATATGGTTATCACTTGGCATCCAATCAAGAAGAGATCTTGATCGTTTCCTGCAACGAAGAAGAAGCCCATTATCTCCATGTACCCCATGGACAGGACATTGTTTTGATCAAGGGCAATTCGTATTTAAATATCGGCAAGCCGTTTGAATACTATGAAATGGCAGCCATACCATCTTTTTTCCGATTTAGGAGCGTGATCCATCAATGAACAATCCACAAGCGTTGTATCAACAACTGATGCAAAGCATCAAACAAAAGATCATTCAAGGTGAACTGCAATTGGGAGATAAATTAGATTCGGAACGAAAGATGTCGGAAATGTATGGCATCAATCGCATGACAGTACGCAATGCCATCAAAAACTTAGAAAAAGAAGGAATTGTCACCAGTTATCGAGGCAAGGGAACCTTTGTCACGCAGATTCCTACGGTCCATGATCGTCTGCAACTGGGAGATGCCGAAAATATTTCTTTATCCGTCCAGATTCGCCAAAAGGGCATGAGTTCTTCTCGTCAGGTCATTTCTTTACAGGTGGTCGATGTCCCAGACGCCGCAAAAAGCTTTTTTTCTTGTACCAAAGTCTATGAACTCATTCGCATCTTTACGATCAATGATGAGCCGTATGCACTGCAAAAGACATATCTGCCCTATCCTTTATTTCATGATATGGATCGATTTGATTTTCAAACCTGCTCGTTATATGAATATATGGCCGACCATCACCATCCAACCATTACTCAAACATCGACTTTACGAATCACTTCCCTACCTTCTGCTTATCAGAAGATCATGGATGTGAAAACCGATGATCAATTGTTTTTATTTCAATATTATGGCTATGATCCACAAAAAGAACATGTGGAATATACCCTTTCTTACAACAAGCCCAAATATACTTGTTTCAAATTTGTACAAGATCATTCAAGAAAGTGAGAAACCATGAAACTACAATTTGCTTCCGATTATCAAGAAGGAGCCCATCCTCATATCATTCACCGATTGGTCCAAACCAATATGGATCAAACACCTGGTTATGGAACCGATGTGATTTGTGCATCTGCTAAAAAACGAATTCAGGCAGCTTGTCAATGCGATGCCGAAATTTATTTTTTAAGTGGTGGTACCCAAACCAATGCCACGATCATTTCGGCTTTATTGCCTTCCTATCAAGGCGTAATGGCACCGGATTCTGGTCATATCAGTGTCCATGAAGCGGGTGCCATTGAATTTGGCGGTCACAAAGTATTGCCAATTTCAAGTAGATGGGGCAAAATTACTGCTAATCAAATCGAACAATATCTCCAAAATTTTGAACAAGACTTAAATCATGAACACATGGTCATGCCCGGCATGGTGTATCTATCGCAACCCACTGAATTTGGTACGCTGTATTCCAAAGCGGAATTAAGCGAGATCTATCGGGTATGTCAAAAATATCATCTGCCTTTGTATATGGATGGAGCTCGTTTGGCTTATGCCTTGGCATCGAAACAAAATGACATATCTTTGCCCGAATTGGCTCAATTGTGTGATATTTTCTATATTGGTGGCACAAAATGCGGAGCCTTGATTGGTGAAGCTGTCGTCATGCCACATCCCCATTTGATTCCGCATTTTTTCACGATCCTCAAACAAAATGGTGCTTTATTGGCAAAAGGAAGACTATTGGGCATCCAATTTGATGAATTATTCAAAGAGGATCTATATCTACATATTGGATATGATGCCGATGTATATGCCCAACAAATCATCGATGCCCTAAAAACAAATGGCTATCAACTGTATTTAGAAACACCAACCAATCAAATTTTCTTTATTGTGGATAACACCTTATGGAATCGATTAAGCCAAAAAGTCAATTTAAGTTTCTGGGAACAAGTAGACAAGACCCATTGTATTGTACGCATTGCGACCAGTTGGGCCACGCAACAAAAAGATGTCGATGCACTGTGTCAACTTTTGAAAGAGATCCAACATGATTCGTAAAGCACAAATGATCGATCTGGATCAAATTTTCGATCTATATGTCATTGCTCGTCAATTTATGATCCAAACGGGCAATCCTTATCAATGGAAGGATGGCTATCCAGAAAAAAAGTTGTTGGCAAAAGACATTCAATGCCAACAACTCTATGTGTATGAAACCAATCAAATTCATGGTGTCTTTGCCTTGATCATCGGTGAAGATCCCACCTATGCATATATCGAACAAGGTCAATGGTTGGATGATTCGCCCTATGGCACCATTCATCGCATTGCCAGTGATGGCACCATTCATGGTTTCTTTGGACAAGTCATCGACTTTGCTTCCAACAAAATCGCACATTTACGGATCGATACCCATGCCGATAATGCGATCATGCAGCATGTGATTGGAAAGAATCAGTTCCAATATTGTGGCATCATCTATGTACGCGATCACCAACCTCGTTTAGCCTATGAACGCATCTAACGTCGATAAGAGTTCATCCAAACTAAAGAATAATTTCACACTCATTCCGATATACGAGAACAGCGGCACAGAAAGAATTCCCATTTGTGCAACTTGTTCTCTTTTTTTTCGATGGAAATGGATTCATATCCAACGTCTGGATGCGTTTTTAACCACTTTTGGATCTTATTTTGAATTGCTACAATTTGGATAATTTTTATCGTTTTTTTATATCTCCATGATGCACACCAAGCATCGTGATGGCAGCTAAGATCATACATACAAACGCATAAGGAAATAAGGTTTGATAGCCAACATGCTCTAATAAAAAGCCACTGGCAATAGGGGTAAATACCTGTGCTGCCATGGAAAACGTATAATACATTCCGGTAAACAGGCCAATATCCCCAGCTTGGCTCATTTCTACGACCATGGGATAGCTGTTGACATTAATGGCTGCCCAACCAATACCGACACACGCAAACCATATCATCATGATCTGCGAATAGGTACCCATAATAGTCGCCATGCCATAGGCCAACGCCATCGATCCAATGCCAAATAGGATCATTGATTTCCGCCCGATTTTTTGGGAAACATGACCAATCGGAAGATAGGATAAAACCGCCACGATCGTGCCAATCATCAAACAATCGGCATAGGCCCCATTTTGTAGATGCCAAACTTGTTGCGCATATCGAGAAAACGCTGTGGTAACGGCATTATAGGCACTGTACCAAAAAAAGACAGCCACCAATACATGGATCAACGATCGTTGCGTCGCTTTTGGCATCTTCTTGCCTTTAGAAGCTTCCTTCGCTTTTTCTTCTTCCGTTTTGGGTTGGGTCCCCATTTCATCTATGAGCTTCTTTTCCGGAACCGTAAGAAAAAGAATCAAAATACTGACCATCATCAATAGCACTAAGGATAGGATCAATGGTCCATATTGATTCTTTTTTAAGAACACTTTGATCAAGACCAATGTACAAAAACAACCGAAAGCACCCATCAAATTGATGATGGCATTGCCTTGCGAACGAAGTGGGGCTGGGGTCAAATCGGCCATTAAGGAAACGGCCGGTGATCGATAGATGCCCATAGCCAAAAGCAACAACACCAAGCAGAAAAGGAACGGACCAAGCTGGCTAAGATGTCCTAAAATAAGCAAAAAGATACACGCCAGCAAATTGCCAATCAAAATAAAGGGCATGCGTTTGCCTATTCTTGTATGGGTATGATCGGACCAGCGACCAAAGAGGGGCAATAGAAAAAGGGCCAAAATATTATCCAGTGACATGACTAGACCGGTCATGGTTTCTTTCATGCCAAAGCTATTTTTTAATATTTTGGGAATTTCATTGTCGTAAAATTGCCAAAAGGCACAAATCGAAAAAAAAGCTAGCCCAATGCAGATGGTTCGTTGGGTGTTCAATCGCATATATGTATTATATCTTTCCTACATGTTTTTATACAAATGTTTCGTCAACAAGATGGCAACGATCATTCCCACCATTTCGCCCAAAGGAATCGCAAACCAAACATGAAGTTGCGAATGGATCAAAAACGCAAAAGGCAACGGAATGAGAAGGAAGCGAATCAAAGAAATGATCAGGGAATACTTGCCATTGCCTAAAGCTTGGCAAACGCCTTGTAAGATGATATTGGCCCCCGCAAAAAAGAAACCCCAGACAATGATGCGTAAGGCCCATACACAAAGGGCCATGGTCTCTTGGGAAACCGCAAAAATGGATACGATAGGTTCGGTCCATCCTTCCAATAGAATGACCCCGATTCCCATGATGACCATACTATCGATCAATGCCCAACGAATGGTCGAGCGAATGCGATCTTGCTTACCGGCTCCATAATTATAGGAAATAATTGGGATTGATGCATTATTCAGACCATAGGCAGGCATAAATACAAAGTTTTGTAGTTTATAATAGATGCCATAAGCGGTGATAGAGGCTTCGGAAATGCCTCCAAGAATCAAATTCATCGCATAGGACATGATAGGAACCAACAGTTGCATCATGATGGCAGGAACCCCCACACGATAGAGATTTCGCAATATATCGGCCTGAAGATGAAAATCCGACCCATGAATGGATAGGATGGGGTGTTTATTGACATAAAACAAACCTAAGCTGATCAGAGAAACAAATTGACCAATTACAGTGGCAATGGCAGCGCCTTTTACACCCATGACAGGTAGACCCAACCAACCATAGATCAAAATAGGATCTAAAACAATATTGGTGATGGCGCCGGCTAATTGGGTCATCATCGTAATCTTGGTTCGTCCGGTAGCCACTGTTATTTTTTCCAAACACATATATACCAATGTTCCTAAGGAAAAGATCGCAATGATTCGTAAATAATCGATTCCAAATTGGGCCACGATCGCATTCTCTGTTTGACTAGAAATAAACGCTTGGGTACCAAAAATTCCAAAAAGAAATAAGCCAACAAAATACAACAAGCTCATACAAAGCGCATTGCCTGCTGCATTTTCTGCTTTTCGTATTTCTTTCATCCCTAACAAACGGGAAATCAATGCATTGATGCCTACACCCGTCCCAACACCCAGTGCAATGATCAACATTTGAATGGGAAAGGCCATGGTCAATGCGTTGATGGCCATTTCGCCGGCATTGGCCATACCTTGTATTCGGGATACATAAAAGGTATCCACCACGTTATATAAAGCTTGTCCTAACATCGACAACATCATGGGCAGCCCCATATTTAAGAGCAATTGGGGAACCGGCATCGTTGCCATCTTATTTTTTTCCATTTTATCCCTCCATAAAAAAACCACAACACGTTGGCCTTCATTCGGGGATGAAGGCCAACGTGTTGTGGTTTTGTTGCTCTTTTTATAACACAATTTATTTTGAATGGAAAGTCTTTTTCACGATAAATTATGCAGGTTGTTTCTTTACATATTTGCGATAAAGATACGCACTGATCACGACAATGATTACACAGAAGATGGTCAAGACCGTAAAGATCTGAAAGTATCCCGATGCACCAGAACTGCGATCCAGGATCGTACCAAAGGCCGTACTTAAGAACATATCTGGCAGATACCCAACAATGGAAGCAATACCAATGGCCGTACCGGCTACTTTGACCGGAATATTGATTTCATGCATGGTCGAAAACATGACCCCATATAAGCTCATACTGAATAGACCAGGAATCAAGGTCAAGATGGCAATCAATAGACTCGGTGCGCCAGTACCTACTAAGATCACAAGCAAGATCGATACGGCTAATAAAGCGCCGCCAAAACGGAACCAATTCAACGTAGAATGGAAGAGTTTATCCGCTAAGATGCCTCCCAATGGGGCTGCCACCAACATGACAACGTAGGTTCGTAAGATAGAACAAATACCGGCAATAGTATTGGAGAGACCAACAATATCGGTCAAATAGGGAGTGAAATACGAAGCGCAACTATAAACACCATAAATACAGAAGAACATGATCGAAACCAACCAAATCGATGGGTTCTTTAATACGGCCCCGACATCACTGAAATGGAACTTGTCTGCTTCAGCTGTTGATAGATCTTTATCCGTGGATCCTTCCATAAAGAGGCCTAACAAGATGGCAGCTAATAAAGTAAATACGGCCATAGACATAACAGCGGCAAAGAAGCCCATTTGTTCATTGGCATCCCCACCAAAGGCATTGTAGGCCCACAAGTTGATGGCAGCGACGATGGCTGCGGTCGTCCCATTGGCTGCATAATAGATGCCATACATACGTCCTTGTTCCGCATCGGTACCAATCATACGAATGGCTTTTAAAATAGCGGTCCAGAACACAAATCCAGAACAGATGGCCAACAACAACCAAATCACCAAGGCACAATGATACGTTGTTGCAGGAGAAAGATTGGCCATGATCAAGACCCCAAACAAAACCGTAAGAATGGTTTCTCCCAATAGAGATAAGATCAAAGCTTTTTTCGGATTGACTTTATCGGCTAAGATACCGCCAGGAATATATAAGATGACACAACCAATCGCATACATCGTCAGCAATAAGCCCGATTGCGCATTACTGATATGTAAGACATGGATCAGTGGATCATAAAATACATATTTTAAATACGGGAAAATATAGATTGAACCTCCCGCCAGTCCTAAAATAATCAATGTTAAATATTTTCTAGCGTTTTTACTCATCATTCAATTCCTTCCTTTTTGAAAAATTTCAATGATTTCTTCTTTGGTCTTATCACCAAGATCTTCTTTCATCGCATGAACTACAGAAATCGAGAGAAGGATGGTGATAAAGATCAACCAGAAACCAATATCGATTGCAAATTTCTGGATCAGGCTCAAACCGCCGACCAACGTCAAAGCAATCGCCAACACAAAGATGGCTATCGCCCAGCTAAAGCGGTTGTATAAATGAGGATCTCGATTGGGATCTAAATGTTTGGATGTGGCATTTCCCAACACCAAAGCGGTTGAATCAATCGTTGTTGCCAAAAAGACAAAGCACAATACAATGGTAACGACAATAAAGATCTTGGGAAATGGCAAGGTATGAAGGATGGCCAAGACAACCCCTTCATTGCCTTCTTTGGCAAGAATGGAAACCAGATTCACAACACCATGTCTTTGAAGATACAATGAATAGCCACCTAACAAGCCTAAAAACGTACAACAACCCAATGTTCCATAGACCATTTGTCCCAACAACACTTGTTTTAGAGTACGTCCTTGCGAGACTTTGGCAATAAAGATCCCCATGATGGGAATAAAAGTTAACCACCATCCCCAATAGAACATGGTCCATCCACTCACAAATTTTTTATCGCCAAAGGGATCGGTATAAAAAACCAATCGGGGCAATTTATCTAGATACAAACCAATGGTATTTAATTCCATACTGATCAAATCACCCAAAGGGGTGACGCAAACAAAGCCAGCAAGAAAGACACCAATAATGATCATATTCAAGTTGGTCAATTTACGAATGCCATTATTTAAGCCGCGAAATACGCTCCATCCAAAAATCGCAAACCAGACCGCAAACACAAAGATCTGCATTCCCATATTGGCTGGCAATCCCGTTAGATCCGCTATCAATTTGGACATGACCGGAACCCCCAAGCCTAGCGATGTCGTGATGGATGCAACGATCCCTAACACCACACAAATATCAATGATCTTGGCAAATATCGTATGGGTGAATGGCTCACCAAATAATGGTGTCATGGTATTGGAAATTTTTACATCTTTCGAATTGCGAATATACAACATATAACAAATGGCTGCAACGGCCGGTACATAAAAGGCCCAAGCACTGAATCCCCAATGAAATTGGCCATACATATGCGCATATTCATAGGCCTTGGTGGACATGGCTTTGATGTGAAAAGGGGTGTCGGTCAAATAATACAAAGGTTCCGCAAACCCAAGAATGACCGTGCTGGATCCAGCCCCTGATGTGAAGATCATCGCGGCCCAGCTGAAGGTCGAAAAGCGGGGCTTTTCATCGGGTTTGCCTAATTTGATGTTGCCATATTTACTAAAGTACAAATAAAAGAACATACCGAAACAAATGACATTGACCAAGACATACATCCACCCCAATTTGCCAACGACAATTTGAAAAGCACCTTGAATAAAACCAATGATCACTTCGGGCCAAAAAGCCAATGTGAGCACGATCAGGGCAATCAGTCCCATGGCCGTAAAATAAACGACCTTGTCCATTTCTTTCAATGCTTCTCGCATGGATCTCACTCCTTTATTTTGCGAATTGTCTTACATCTACATCATTGACCATCTTAAATACTTTATCTTGTTGTCCAAGCAAGACATAACATAAGTTTTCGGCCGCAATTCGTTGACATTCATACAATGAAAAATCCGAATAGAAGGCCATGTGTGGGGTCAATATGACATCTTCTCGTCCCACAAGAGGACTCTTTTTCGTGTTTTCATTGGTTTCTTCGACCAACACATCCAGACCAGCTCCAAAAATCTGTCCATGATCTAATGCTTCCAATAAGGCATCTTCATCGATCATGGCACCTCGCGATACATTTACGATGATGGGTTTCTTTTTCATCATCGCAAAGGCTTCGCGATTCAACATATTGACATTTTTATCGGTCAATCGCATATGCACACTGATCACATCCGAAGTTTCAAATAACTCTTCTTTACTCACCAGCTTGACCCCTAAAGCCTGGGCCACTTCTGGCTTACAAGTCGGACTATAGGCAATCACATGCATGCCAAAGCCTTGGGCTCTTCGTGCCACCGCTTTGCCAATCTTGCCTAGGCCAAGGATCCCAAAGGTCGATCCTTCCAAACGAATCATGCCTGAAGTGGAATTGTAGTCATAAACATGTTTGTATTCAATTTCTCGATCGTAGTGTTTTAATTTTCGAGCCACGGCCAACATCAAGGCCATCGAATGATCGGCAACTTCTTGGGTACAATATTCACCAATGACAGTAACGGCCGTGTTTTGTGCTTGCGCAGCATCCGCATCCACAAAGTTGTATCCCGTAGCTTCAATGGAAATTCCTTTTAAATGGGGATTGCTTTGAATGATCTCTTTGGGAAATTCCAAGTACGAAGTCAAGATCCCATCGACATCGGCAATCGCCTCTTTAAAGGCTTGTTCATTGCCTTCATGCACATAGAGAGAGATCTCGGTATCTTCACCAAGAAACTTTTTGAAAATATTTTTTTCAATATTTAAGTCTCGATTCAAAGGCTCCTTATAATCACAAATCGCAATTTTCATCGTTAGTCCCCCAATTTGTCAAAGGCCTCTTGAAGTTTGGCCAATACGACTTTATTTTGTTCCGTTGTGCCAATGGAAATACGCAAAAAATGATCGAATCCCCAACCTGTACAAGGACGAACAATGACACCATTTTGCAGCAAGATCTCAGCCACTTCATCCGCTGGATACGGACATTGAAAGAACACAAAGTTGGCTTGGGAATCAATCGGGGCACAACCCATCTTCGTTAATTCTTCATTCATCCATGTGCGATCTTTGATCATAAGATCGCCATATTTCTTTGGTTCTTCTGGATGTTCCATCAAAGCGACAGCACCAGCCAAGCCCATACGATTCGCATTAAATGGTTCACTGACCGTATCGTACCAATTGATGAATGCAGGATTAGCAACCAAATAACCAATACGACCACCTGCTAAACCATAATATTTTGAGAAGGTATGAATATTGATCACATTCTTACCGGCTTTGATATAGGGCATCAAATCCGGTAATAAGTCGGGATCGGTAAAATCGGCATAGGCTTCATCGACAACCAACCAGCATTTTTCTGGTAAGGCATCAATGAACGCACCAAATGTGTCTTTATCAATGACGGTTCCCGTTGGATTGTTGGGATTACAGATCCATACGATTTTGGTTTTGTCGGTCAATGCCTTCTTATAATCGGCAAGATCAATGGTGTAGTCTTCATTCAAAGGAATCTCAACTACTTTCGCTCCCATGATCTTGGAAATTTCCCGATACAAACGATAGGATTCTTTTGGCAACAAAACTTCATCGCCGTCTTCCAATAAGGTCTTGGCTACTTCATCCAAGACATTGCCGGCCCCATGACCAAGACTGACCCAGTCGCCATCCACACCAAATTTTTCACCAACCAATTCTTTTAAGCGAATATAGTTTTTTTCTGGATATATGTTCATACGGCCAATTTCGGCTTGCATCGCCTGCACAGCCACTGGATACGGCCCATATTGATTCTCATTGGAACCCAGTTTAATGACACTCGTTAAGCCATATTCCTCCATCACTTCATCCATACTTTTTCCAGATACATACTTTTCACAATCGTATGCGAATTTACGAATACCTTTTACCATTTTGTCTCCTTTTCTTTCTTTTGGAACACATTGAGATCTCGTACATGTGACCAAAAACAAAAAAAGGCGTCAAACCACGATGGGATTGACACCTTTGTCTTGTCGGTATTATAAAACTATATTAAAAAAATGGTCAATGTGATATGGCCTTATTTTAAATATTCTTTTGTATTTTATTAATTATATTTTGTATATATCTATTTTATATTAATATTCTTCCGTTTTGTTTCATTTTTGTACATCATTTTTTCAACAAAAAAAAGAAAAGAGATTCAAAAACCTACTTTTCTTCTGCGAACTCCAAGCTTCGATTTTCAAACGACGTTAAAAATACGATATCCGTTTTGGTCTGCCCATATATTTGCAGATTCTGGATAAATGCATCCAATTGTTTCATGGAGTCATAGATCACTTCCAATAAATAAGCATAATCGCCTGTAATTGTATAACTCGAAACCACATTGGTCTCTGACTCAATATAAGCTAAAAATTCGGATCGATATTTTGCCTGCAAGTTCACTTTGATGAAAGCTTTGATATTCATGCCCAACTGTTCCATATTCAATTGCGCATGATAGCCTTCAATATAGCCTTCTTCTTCCAATCGTTTGATTCGAACCAATACGGCAGGTGAAGATAAAAAGACTTGTTGCGCAATTTCTTTGATCGAACTCCGAGCATCTTTTTGGAGAATATTCAATATTTTGCGATCGATCCCATCTAGATTTTTCGCCATGGTATCACTTCCTATTTACATATGCTTCGTGTTCATCTTGGATCTTTTGGAGTTGTTTTGGATGATCAGCTAGTGTAACCAGGATATGGACCATCACCAAGATCGCATTTTTCATTCCAAAACGTCCGCCTTCTGCTTTCATATCTTGCGCAAATTCTTGGGAATATAAGGCATCGGCTTTGCCAATCGAGATCATGGGGCAAAATACCGGAATGGATAAACTGACATTGCCCACATCAGTGGAATAGGTCAAAACGTGTTGCTTATCGGGTGTTAGGCCCAATTGGGTCATGATGTCAAAGACCATTTGTTCCATGACCGCATTGGGAACGATTTCGGCATAGGTTGGGTTCAATTGTTCATTCATGAATTGGTTTTCCGTTGCGATGGCACAACCTCTGGCACAATTTTCTACTCTTTCTTTGAGCTTTAAGATTTGTTGATAGCGATTGGCTCGCAAATAAACATAGGCACTGGCTTGTTCCGGAATCGCATTGGGGATCTTACCGCCTTCGGTAATGATGCCACTGATCTGACAGCCCGGTTCCAATTGGGGACGTAACATATCTAAGGCATGAAAAAACAATTGGACCCCATTCAAGGCGTTGATGCCTTCCCAAGGATTGATGGATACATGGGCACTTTTGCCATAATAATGAACATACAAATCACTGGCAGCCACGGTCTTAAAGCATGGATAATTATGCGGCCCCATCTGGGTCAGGATCGCAAATGCATAGGAATCAAACATGCCTTTGGCCAACATCGCAATCTTGGCACCGCCTACTTCTTCATTGGGAGTGCCAATGAGTTCCACTTGAAAGGGAAAATCTTCATAGGCCGCTTCTAAGGCTAGCGCACAAACAATGGAAGCCGCACAACTGGCCGAATGACCGAGACTATGCCCCTGCTCTTCGATGGCATCATATTCACAGAGAATGGCTACTTTTGGTTTATTTTGATTTTGATCTGTCGCTCTACGAGCCCAAAAAGAATGTTTGATTCGCTTGATCGGAGAAGTGACTTGATACCCGTTTTCTTTCAATGTTTTTACTAAAAAAGCCACTGTCTTTTTTTCATTTCCAGAAGGTTCTGGATGTTCATTCATCCAATCGAGAATTTGGTATCCCAAAGGAAGATAGTCCGCAATGGCTTGATCGATGGATCTTCTCTCTTTCAATTTGAGTCCCTTCCTTTATGTCCAAAATTCTAACACGGGTTTTTTTGATTTTGAAGTAAAAGATGCCTTTTGCTCTGCATATCGTTGGAATCATGGTAGAATACGGATATGTCCGAATCCATGAAATTACGGCTTGCATATGCCATGAATCAATGCATGAAAAAAGCAAGTGTTGAAAATATCACCATCAAAGAAATTTGTTTTGCGGCGCAGTGTTCCCGTCAAACGTTTTATCGTTGTTTCAAAGACAAATATGATCTGATCAATTGGTATTTTGATCGTATTCTTCATATTTCCTTTGATCGCATGGGACAAGGAAGAACCATTCACGATGGTTTATTGAAAAAATTCCAATATATTCAAGAAGAACATTTATTCTTTTATGCTGCCTTTTCCATGGACACCCAAAATAATTTACGCCAACATGATTTTGAGATGATCTATGCGTTTTACATCGATTTGATCACCAAGAAGAAAAACTATCCATTGGATGCCAAAATGATGGATATTTTAGAAATCTATTGTTTTGGGTCGGTCTATCGCACGGTCAAATGGGTCTTACATGGCACAAAAGAATCACCCGAAGAATTGGTGGATATTCTCATTCAAGCGATGCCACAAGATTTATCGGCTTTGTATAAACAATTAGAAATCTATTAGTGATACAGGTTACATTTTCGATGAAATGTAACTTGTTTTTTATTTCACAAATCTATTATTGTATAGATAGAAATACAAAGGAGAATCATTTATGGCAAACAGAATTTCATTAAATCCAACTTCTTATCATGGAAAAGGAGCTATTCAAGAAATCATCACGGAAATCCAAGCCCATGGATTCACGAAAGCTTTTGTCGCCAGTGATCCCGACTTGGTTCAATTTGGTGTAACGGCCAAGGTGACGGATTTATTGGATAGCGCCAACATTCCCTATGTACTTTATAGTAATATCAAGCCCAATCCAACCATTGAAAATGTAACTTCCGGTGTCGAAGCCTTTAAACAAAGTGGCGCCGACTGCATCGTTGCGATTGGTGGTGGTTCTTCCATGGATACATCCAAAGCCATTGGTATCATCATTGCGAATCCTGAATTTGAAGATGTTCGTTCTTTGGAAGGTGTAGCACCCACGAAAAATCCATGTGTGCCGATCCTAGCTGTTCCAACCACAGCGGGTACCGCTGCTGAAGTAACGATCAACTATGTCATTACGGATGTGGAAAAAGAAAGAAAATTCGTATGTGTCGACCCACATGATATGCCTATTGTTGCGATCGTGGATCCCGATATGATGGCTTCGATGCCAAAGGGATTAACCGCAGCAACCGGTATGGATGCCCTGACGCATGCGATTGAAGGATATACCACAAAAGGGGCTTGGGAAATGACTGATATGTTTCATTTGGAAGCCATTCGTTTAATTGCTGAAAATCTAAGAGCGGCTGTTGAAAATGATCCAAAGGGTCGTGAAGGCATGGCACTGGGTCAATACATTGCCGGTATGGGATTTTCCAATGTTGGTTTAGGCATCGATCATTCGATGGCTCATACCTTAAGTGCGCATTATGATACGCCACATGGTGTGGCTTGTGCCTCTTTATTACCAATTTCTATGGAATTTAATCGCGATCATACGGGTGAAAAATATCGTGAGATTGCTCGTGCCATGGGCGTTGAAGGGGTCGATGCCATGAGTCAAGAAGAATATCGTGATGCAGCCATTGAAGCGGTCAAACAATTAAGTCATGATGTAGGCATCAATCCGAAAAACGATCGCATCAAAGAAGAAGATCTGGATCAATTAGCTATTGATGCTTTGAATGATGCTTGTTATCCTGGAAACCCAAGAGAAGCTACCAAAGAACAAGTCATTGAGATGTTTAGACAATTGATGTAAAGTGCAGAGAAATCTGTGCTTTTCTTTTCGGTTGACAAATATCTATTTTCTTCTATTCTTTAAGGAAAGGAGAAAATCATGAAACATTATACATATAAACCACAAGGAACTTGTTCCACCCAAATTGAATTTGATTTGGATGGACATACCCTACACAACGTACACTTCACCAATGGCTGTCCCGGTAACTTGCTAGCCATTTCCAAACTATTGGAAGGTGCCGATGCCCAAAAAACTGTTGATATTTTAAAAGGAAATACATGTGGCATGAAAAATACATCGTGTGCCGATCAATTAGCCAAAGGGATTGCCGCAGCATTACAGAGTGAATAATATGATCATTCGTAACGCAACTTTGGAAGATGCCCCCCGTCTGGTTGAGATTTATGATTATTATGTCCAACAGACGGCCATTACTTTTGAATATCAGACACCATCCGTTATTGCTTTTCAACAACGTATGAAAAAGACCATGGAAATGTATCCCTATCTGGTGATCGTAGATAACAATACGATCATGGGATATGCGTATGCCGGTCATTTAAATGTACGAGAAGCCTATGATTGGTCTTGTGAAATGACCATTTATTTAGATCCTAGTGCTCGTAAAAAGGGATATGGAAAAAAGCTCTATTTTGCTTTAGAAGAAGCCTGTAAAAAAATGGGAATCACCAATTTCTATGCGTGTATTGGCTATCCGCAAAAAGACGATGCCTATCTAACGAAAAACAGTGCCCAATTTCATGCACACCTAGGCTATAAAGAGAATGGCTATTTTCATCATTGTGGATATAAATTTCATCGATGGTATGACATGATCTGGATGGAAAAAATCGTAGATGTGGTAGAACATCCAAAACCCATCATTCCCTACCCCAATATAAAAGAGACAAACCGTTAATTGGTTTGTCTTTTTGATTGATAAATTTTAACACCTAAGATTCCACAGCCGATGCCAATCAAAATACCAGCTAAGACGTCGGTCGGAAAATGCACATATAAATACAATCTTGAGAAGGCAATCAGTATCGCAAAAATTCCAATGATTTGCCATCCTTTGAATTTGTTGAGATAGAACACGCTCGCAATCGTAAAGGCCATGGCCGTGTGTCCCGAAGGAAAGGAAGAATGATCTCCCACTTCTGGAATCAATAAGTGGACATTCGGATTGACCATATATGGACGTGGCCGCGCAAAGAAATGTTTTAACACCAAGTTACAACCAATCAAATCAATGATCAACGCAAGGGTACACATAATACCAATTTTTCGTGTTTTGGGATTGATTAATAATACCAACGTCAATCCAAACCAAATCAAACCATGATTTCCTAATTTTGTGATGCCAATCATACAAGCATCTAACCAAGAGGTATGTATATTTTGAATCGCATTTAAAATTTGTATTTCCATATTATTCCTTAAAATATTCCTTGGCGAGTGAAATCACTTTATTTGACAATAAGAACAGAGCAATTAAGTTCGGGATGATCATAAAACCATTAAAGGTTTCGGCAATATCCCAAAGTAAACCTAAGTTGACAGTTGCACCTAATATCGAAACCAATGAATAAATCACCAAGAAGGGTTTGACCCACTTTTCACTGCCAATAAATTCCACACAACGAGACCCATACAGTCCCCAACCAATCGTGGTTGAAAACGCAAAACAACACAACGCAACGGCCGTAAAGATTGATACCCAATGGCCATAAACGGAAACAAAACCTGCAATGGTCAATTCGGCACCGGCTGGTGCCCCATAGGTAATGGCTTCATTACCTAATAGAATAACCAATGCCGTCAAAGTACAAATAACGATCGTATCGACAAAGACTTCAAAGATTCCAAACAAGCCTTGACGAACGGGTTCGTCCGTATCGGCACAAGCATGCGCAATACTCCCCGTACCTAAGCCAGCTTCATTGGAGAAGATCCCGCGGGATACGCCTTTTCGTAAGCCAATCATCATCGAACCAATGGTTCCCCCGGTCACAGCTTGGGGATTGAAAGCACCCACAATAATGGAAGCCAATACATGTGGCACGCGATCGATATGAATCAGTATCACACCCAGTCCCAACACAATATATAAAATAGCCATGAACGGCACCAATCGTTCGGATACCCGTCCAATTCGTTTGATACCACCTAGTAAGACAACAGCCACCAATCCCATAATGATGATACCTAAAATCAAATTAATGGATGATAGTTGACTTTCTTGTACCGCATGCATATTCAATAAAGCTTCATTGATGGCAGCAACGATCGTATTAACCTGGGTCGCATTTCCGGTCCCAAATACGGTTAATATACCTAAGATGGAATAGGCATAAGCTAAAAAGAGCCATTTATGCGATAGGCCATTTTTAATGTAGTACATGGGACCTCCCACATATTCGCCATCTTTACTTTTTTCACGATACCGAACCGCCAAGGTGACTTCCGCAAATTTGGTACACATGCCTAAAAAGGCAGAGCACCACATCCAGAAGACGGCACCGGGTCCACCAATTGCCACGGCTCCGGCCACACCGGCAATATTTCCAGTACCGACTGTACCGGCCAGTGCTGTACAAACGGCTTGAAAAGGAGAGATCGAACCTTTTTGGGCTTTTTTTCGATCAAAGACCTTCCCAATCGTATTTTTCATGGCATCCGAAAACTTACGTACTTGTAGAAAGCGCGTACGAATCGTCAATAAGAGACCCACACCAATGATTGCCACCATCGCGGGAATTCCCCAGATAAACGTATTCAACGCTTGATTGATTTGTATAATTGTTTGTATCATGTTATACCCCTAAAACGTAGCGCTACCATCATACACTATTTCGAAATCTTTTCCAAATATTTGACAGGCACTTGTTTCGTTAGCCAGATGCCATTGGGTGATTGATAGAAACAATAGCCATCTTGGATCATTCTTTGCGTATCGATTTGATAAATAACGGGTTTTCCATGACGAGATGCCACCTTTATAGCCGTGGGAATATCGTTGGAAAGATGCACATATAAACGTTCCATCGGCAATAATCCTTGTTTCGAAATGGAAGCCACGGATTTTTGGGCAGTCCCATGATACAAGATTTTTGGTGGAATACCGGCTTCCAATTCCAAATCAATAGGAAGAGAATGACCATAATTGGCTCGAATCTTGGTATGGTCTGCATTGAAGCTATATCTTCCTTTTTCATCACTTGCCACAATATCTTCTAACATGGGCATGGTGATAAAGCGATAGCTATCAGCATTGATCCCAGCCAATAAATCATGGACATTGGCCCATCCATGCGCATCCAAGGAAATACCAATAACTTCGGGATGATGACGCAAGATCAAAGAAATAAATTTACTCATTTTGGTTTTATTCATATGACTTGATACTTCCTATTCAATTTATTTTGTTGCCAATCCACGATATTTTGTGCGGATTGTTGATTCATAGCTTGAAAGTTTTCGGTTGTGAATGGAGCTACATGTGGCGTCAATATCGCATTATCACAATCGATAAAAGGTGAGTCCGTACATGGTTCATGATCAAATACATCGATGGCAGCCCCACGAATTTGATGTAACATCAATGCAGCTTTTAAAGCTTGCGTATCCACAATGGAAGCCCGGGCAATATTGATTAATACACTTTCTGGTTTCATCTTTGCAAGTTCTTCCTTGCCAATCATGCCTTTGGTTTGATTGGTCAATGGCACATTAATGGAAATATAATCACTGCTAGATAGTAAAGTATCCAAATCGACATACTGCACATGATACATATTGTCCCATTCTTTATGGGGATGGCGGCAATAATAGACAATATCCATCCCAAATGGATAGGCTCTTTTCGCAATTTCTTTACCTATGCCCCCAAAACCAATCAATCCTAAGCGTCGATTCTTAGCACCCATGCTTCTTTGTCGATGCCATAGGCCTTGATGCATTTCTTTATTTTCTTGATTGATATTTCGCGCAAAATACAATAAAAAGGCCAAGGCATGTTCTGCCACGGCGGCTTCAACCAGTCCGGTAGTTCGTAATACGGCAATGTTGCGTTTCTGACAGGCAGATACATCAATATTATCGTAGCCAATGCCTCGTCGTGAAATCACTTGTAGATGGGAACAGGCATCCATGATCTTCGCATTGATGGGTTCAGGTCCACAAATAACAGCTTGGGCATCTTGGATGCATTCGATCATTTGATTTGGATCCGCGCCTGAACCTAGATTCAAATAGGAATAATCAACAATTTCATTGCCTTTCAATACTTGTTTGGCTTTTTCATCAAAATTTCGTCCTGTGATCACAATTTTCATGTTTATCTCCGAACGATAGCTTGCACCGGACAAATTGGTTCGCATTGCCCACAATGCAGACAACGATTTTGATCAATTTGAGCGGGCGCCATCGTACAATCGATGCATTTTTGAGGACACACTTCTAAACATTTACCACATTGGATACAAGCCGATGTAATGAAATATCCACTGGGTTTGATTGAACCATCCCCCAATGTAAATGAATCTCTAGTCACATGAGATGGATTACTAATATCAAAATATTGCCCAGCTCCTTTATCCAAAATAAACACTTGTAAGATGTTTCGCGTACCTTCTGGATAGATTTTTTGCATATAGGTATTCTTTTCAAAGATTTCTTCTAGTTTTTCATGGCCAATATTCCGGACATGACCCGATAATGAAATGGATTTCTTCTCTTTGATCCCAGAAAGACTGATATATTTTTGATCCATCAATTGCTCATAAAAAGCTTTTCCTTTGGCGGTTAAAAAATAGACACCTTTTTCATCATACAACATCATATCGATTACCCGTGTGATAGGATGTCCATTCTCATCGATGGTTGCGACCACACAGGAGTGTATGTCTTCCACTAATATTCTTAAATAGTCTTTTGTTTCCATAGGGTCCCTCTCTTTGTTTTACTATATTATTATACATGGAAACGGGTACGTTGCGTTTTTGATTCCATTTGATTGGCGTACAATATGTTGTACATTATAAAAAAAGTAAATAAAGGAGGCATACATCATGTTGGCTGTTAACTATACCTCGCTTAGAAAGAATATGAAATCATATTTCGACAAAGTTGTGAATGAATATGAAACGATGGTCGTTACTCGTAAAAACAATGAAAATGTTGTCGTTTTATCGGAAGATACCTACAATAATCTAATGGAAAATATCCATGTATTAGGAAATAAAGAAAATTATGATTGGCTCATGGAATCGAAGAAGCAATTGGAAGAGGGAAATCAAAAAATACATGATCTAATTGAGGATACACATGAATAAAGTTTTCACCAAAAATGGATGGATCGATTATCCATTTTGGCAAACGGAAGACAAGAAAACCTTAAAAAAAATCAATCAGTTGATTAGAGATATCGAAAGAAATGGGAATGCTGGTATCGGCAAGCCCGAACCGTTGATTGGTGACTTTGCGGGATTTTGGAGTCGAAGAATCAATAATAAAGATCGATTAATTTATCGATTGGATGAAAACAATATTTATATCATTGCTTGTAGATATCAGGCTTGACAAACATTTCATTGGTTGGTAAATTTTAGCCAAGGGAATGAGGTTCTCCCGCGATCGATTCGAAACTGCCATTCTGGCTGATGACTTCTGAAAAGAAGCCATCAGTCTTTTTTTATGTGAGGAGAGAAGATATGAACACAATCTATAAACACCTTTTATTAGCTGTATTGGTTGGCTTTCTTGTTGGGGCCATCGATGCTTTATTTGGCCGTGTCCTGATTTGGATCACGGCCTTCCGTACCATTCACTATCTATGGTTATTGCCTTTTTTACCGCTAGCCGGTCTTTTGATTACTTGGCTCTATCATCGTTTCAACAAAGAAAGCTTAGGTGGTATGACCTTAATTTTTGAAACTCGTTTAGACAAACGGAAAGATATTCCTTTGGCCTTGATTCCTTTAGTCATGGTCGGTACATGGATTACCCATCTATTTGGTGGAAGTGCCGGTCGTGAAGGTGTGGCCGTACAAATTGGTGCTACGATCTCTCATTGGCTAGGTAAGAAATGCCATCTGCCTGATAACAGTAAGATCCTTTTAGTTACGGGTATGGCGGCTGGTTTTGCCGGCTTGTTCCAAACCCCATTAGCCGCCACCTTCTTTGCGATGGAAGTCGTGATTGCCGGCTATTTGGAAATCAATGCCTTATTACCTGCTTTGTTGGCAAGTTATGTTGCTTGTTTTACATCTCGTTTCTTGGGCTTGCCAAAATTTGCCGTTACGCTTCCAACAAGCCTGTCTCTCCATTCTCTATCTACGATGGGCTCGATTGTTTTATTAGGCATTGCCTTTGGCTTAACAGGACGGCTCTTTGCTACGATGTTGGCAAAAGCGAAATCCTGGATGAAACGATCCATTCCCGATCCATATCAGCGGATTGGTCTGGTTTCCATTCCTTTGGCCATTGCTTTGATGCTTTTCTTTGGTGGTCGCTACTGTGGTTTGGGGACAAACTTGATCACCAATAGTTTTACCCATCAAACCATCTATGCATGGGACTGGATCTTAAAACTATTCTTTACCATTCTTACTCTCTCGATTGGCTTTCAAGGTGGTGAAGTCACTCCTTTATTTTCCATAGGTGCTAGTTTGGGTGCCCTTTTGGGTCAACTTCTTGGTTTGGATCCCCTGCTTTGTGCAGCTTTGGGTTATGCCGCCGTATTTGGTAGTGCCACCAATACGTTATTTGCCCCCATCTTTATTGGTTTGGAAGTTTTTGGTGGAGCCAATATGATTCCGTTTGCGTTGGTTTGCATCCTGGCTTATGTAGTCAATGGAAACCATTCCATCTATACGGCCCAATCCAAAGTGATATACTGAAAGTAGAAATGAGGTGGTCTTATGTCTATTGTTGGTGCGATCCTGGTTCCACATCCACCATTGATCTTGCCCGAAGTCGGTCGTGGTGAAGAAAAGATCATTGAACCGACGATCCAAACCTACAAACAAGCAGCAAATTTTGTCGCTCATTTGCATCCAGAAACCATTGTGCTTTCCTCGCCTCACAGCATCATGTATACCGATTATCTACATATTTCCCCTGGCACCCATGCGCAAGGTGATATGGCTTCATTTCGGGCTCCTAATGTCCAGGTCGAATGTGACTACGATCAAGCATTGAGTCAACGAATTTGTGATCTGGCCGAAGAAAATCATTTGCCGGCTGGCTATCTCGGTCAACGCGATCCGTCCCTCGATCATGGAACGATGGTTCCCTTGTATTTTGTCAAACAAAAATATCCGCACTTTCAATTGGTTCGTTTAGGTATTTCCGGTATTTCTTTGGCTGAACACTATCATATTGGTCTATTGATCCAACAAGCCGCCAAAGAACTCGATCGAAGAATCGTTTATATTGCGAGTGGTGATCTTTCTCATAAATTAAAAGCCGATGGGCCTTATGGTTTTGATTCCCATGGCCCTATCTATGATGAAAAAGTCATGGATGTATGTCGAAAAACTGCTTTTGATGAATTGTTGACATTCGATCCCCTCTTGCTTCAAAAAGCAGCCGAATGTGGTCATCGCTCCTTTGTGATCATGGCTGGTGCGCTGGATCGGTGCCAAGTCGAAGCACATGTCTTAAGTCATCAAGATGTAACCGGTGTTGGCTATGGCGTTGCGACTTTTAAAGTATTGGGAAAAGATCCAAAACGTAATTTTCTGGACCAATTTGAAAGCGAAGAAAAGAAACGCATTCAAGCCCAACGAGATGCCGAAGATGCCTATGCTGCTTTAGCACGAAAAACCGTCGAATCCTATATCACCCATCGAACCGTTCCTTCGATAGAAGGCCTTCCCCAAGACATGCTCTCTCAAAGAGCAGGGGTTTTCTGTTCGATTCATAAAGATGGACGATTGCGAGGATGTATTGGTACCATTGGTCCAACCAAGGAAAATATTGCCCAAGAAATCATCGCCAATGCCATTTCAGCAGCTACACAAGATCCACGATTTGATGCGATTCGCAAAGAAGAACTGAACCATCTTTCTTATAGTGTAGATGTCCTTTCCCCACCCGAAAACATCACTTCTTCGGATCAATTGGATGTGCATCGATATGGTGTCATTGTTACACAGGGACATAAACGTGGATTATTATTACCGAATTTAGATGGGGTCGATACCATATCCCAACAAATTGAAATTGCCAAACAAAAAGCCGGGATCTGGGAGGATGATCCCGTCGAGCTGCAACGCTTTGAAGTCGTTCGCCATACTTGAGGTATCGTATGATTTGTTCCACTTGTTTTCGTCATTGTCAGCTACAAGAAGGTCAAATCGGCTTTTGTCGAGCTCGACAAAATAAAGGCGGTAAAATCATCTGTGCAAATTATGGTTATGTAACATCCATGGCCATAGATCCCATTGAAAAGAAGCCTTTAGCCCTGTTTCATCCCGGCAGTACCTTGCTTTCGATTGGCAGTTATGGTTGTAACCTGGATTGTCCATTTTGTCAGAACTTTCAAATTTCTCGCATGGCAAAGTCATCGGATGCGAACTTTGTTTCACCAGAGAAAATACGGGATATGGCCTTGCAAGCCAAACAAACCCAATCCAACCTGATCGGCGTTGCTTATACCTATAATGAAATGTTGTGTAGTTGGGAATATGTGCGTGATTGTGCTCAATTGATCCATAAGGCCCATCTGTTGAATGTCTTGGTGACCAATGGAACCGCTAGTCTAGACGTTTTGGATGAGATTCTTCCATATATCGATGCCATGAATATTGATCTCAAAAGCTTGAATGCCCAAACTTATGCATCGATCTTACATGGTGATCTAAATCAAACCATGGCTTTTATCGAAAAGGCAATTCCTGCCTGCCATGTTGAGATCACAACCTTAGTTGTTCCTGGCATGAACGATAGCGAATCCGAAATCGATGCCCTGACACACTGGATCAGTCAACAAGATCCCAATATCCCCTATCATTTAACGCGTTATTTTCCAAGATATCAGATGGATACACCTGCTACCAATATCTCTACATTGTATCGTTTGAAAGAAATTGCCCAAACCCATTTGCATCATGTTTTTGTGGGCAATGTATAGGTCAGAGTCTTCTGACCTTGTTTTTTGGCTATTTAGTTATATAATATAATTACTTTTGATAATTAGGAGCACAAAATGAATGATCGTGAAATGTTTGATGCGTTTTATCTAGCCAAACGGATTTGGGAGTTACAACCCGAATTGCCAGCCGGATTAAGTTCGCAAAGTATCCATATCTTGGATTGTATCCATCAATTAAAAAAACAAAAAAAGCTTGTTTATGTGAGTGATGTCAGTACTTTCTTAGAATTGCCACGTCCTGGCATCACCAAGTCCATTCGGCAATTAGCACAAATGGGTTATGTGGAAAAGAAAGCCGATGAACGGGATCATCGCATGGTTCAAGTTGAACTTACTTCACTGGGACAAGCCGTGGTCCAAACCTATGTGACCGATTATTTTCGATCCATTGAAAAAAAGTTAGTGAACATACCTGACACTTCGATTCATCAAATGGCACAAACCATTGAACAAATTTATCAAGTTTTATGTAAGGGGGAAAATCAGGATGGAAGATGATCGTTTATCTGATTTTACCGTTGGCAATATTCCCAAAAAGATCTTAGCTTTTATGTTGCCGGTTTTGGGTGCCTTGATCCTGCAAGCCGCATATGGGGCGGTTGACTTACTTGTGGTTGGACAATTTGGTACGACCGCGGGATTATCCGGTGTATCCACAGGTTCGCAAATCTTAAACTTGATCACCTTAGTCGTCACCGGATCTTCCATGGCCGTAACCGTATTGATCAGTCGGTATTTAGGCGAAGATCGTGCTGATCGGATCAATCGTTTATTGGGATCCGCCTTTACGCTCTATGCCTTGGTGGCCCTGGTATTGTTTCTGTTGTTGTTTTTTGGTGCCCTGCCCATTACCCATTTGATGCAAGCACCCCCTCAAGCCGTTGATCTAACGGCACAATATATACGGATTTGTGGCTCTGGTATCTTTTTTATTGTAGCCTATAATCTATTAAGCGCCATCTTTCGTGGTTTAGGAGATAGTCGTTCTCCTTTGTTGTTTGTGGGTATTGCCTGCATCATCAATATCATTGGTGATTTGTATTTTGTAGCCATCTTGCATATGAATGTAGCTGGTGCCGCCTTAGCCACGATTTTGGCCCAAGCCATCAGTGTGATCTTTGCGATTGGTTTATTAAAAAAACGCGTATCGGGCATTGAACTCAAACGAACCGACTTTGGCTTCAATGAAGAAACCATCCATATCTTAAAAATTGGCATTCCTTTGGCTTTACAAGATCTTTTGACCCAGATTTCCTTTGTGGTCGTCTGTGCCTTTGTTAACAGTCTAGGACTAACAGCTTCTTCGGGATATGGCATTGCCTGTAAGCTCATCAACTTTGCGATGCTTTTACCCAGTGCCTTGATGCAATCCAATGCCGCTTTTGTTTCGATGAATGTCGGTGCTAAAAGAGAAGATCGAGCCAGTCAAGGTACCAAAATATCCATTTGTGTTGGTTTGGTCTTTGGTTGTTTGGTTTTCTTATGTGTCTGGTTTGCCGGAGATCGCATGTGTGCCCTTTTCACCAAAGAACCCATCATTACCCAAGCCGCCTTTCAATATCTACGGGGATTCTCTTTTGAGACCATCGTTACAGCCATCTTATTTTCTTTGCTTGGTTATTTTAATGGCCATGAACGTACCCTTTGGAGCATGAGTCAAGGTATCCTCCAAACCTTTCTGGTCCGCATTCCATTTGCCTATTTCATGACCATCCAACATGCCGGATTATTCCTCATTGGTCTGGCTTCTCCCTTGGCTTCAACCTTTGGGGTCCTCTTAAATCTAATTTATTTATCGCGCTTTCGAAAACAAAATCCATGTTGAGAAACGAGCCATCACCCTATGGGTTGATGGTTTTTTATATTGCATAATTTTCTTTAACTATTTGTCTTTGTTAAAGGTGCGAGTTAAAATATTTGTATAGAACATCAACTAAACGAGGATCGTAACCGTGTTAGATATCATCAATCATTTTTTTAGAATGGGAATTTCTGAAGAGGATTACGAAAAGCTAAAGATCAACCTGAACAGCAAGAATCAAAAGAATCTCATTTTTTTATCCAGGATCCTTACCATACTCATGGTTCCTGGTCTTATTTTTGTTTATGTCTTCTATGGAGGACTCAAACCTAGATTCTGGATCTACCTGTCGCTCTTTGTCTTTACTTTTCTTTCTTTCCTTTTAGCCCATCGAGAAAGCAAACATACAAACTTGCAAATATATATTTTTATCAGCATTTTGATTGGCTATAGCATCGTATTGAGTACGCGCATGAATCCGGATATGATGGCCGTAAAATACATTGCCTTCATACTAGCCCTTCCGATGCTTTTTACCGACCAACCCATCCGCGTTAGTTTGTATATTTGTGCATGTACAGCCGTATTCATTCTATGTGCCATCCACTTTGATGCCCGCCACATCTTACCATTGGACATCTTTCATGCCCTGATTTTTGGAGCGGTAAGCATCGTAACGAGCACCTATCTTTCGAAAATCAAGATCCAACGTCTGTATTTCGAGAAGAAATGGAAAACAACGAGTGAAACGGACCTCATGACTGGTTTGCATAGCCGCAATCTTTATGAACAAAGATTGAACAGTTATCCAAAAACGTGCAAGAAAAATTTGATTTGTGTTTTTTTAGATGTGAATGGCCTTCACGAAATTGATATCCATCAGGGATACGATGTGGGTGATCGTGTTTTACAAATGACGGCTTCGATTTTTCAACAAGCATTGGGTCAAGAAAATACATTTCGGATTGGTGGAGATGAGTTTATTGCCCTCCTGCCAGATACCCAAAAGAATCACATTCAAGCCATCACAAAGCATATCTATGAACAAACCAGGCAATCGGGCATCTCGGTATCTATAGGCATATCCAACATGAACAAAGAAGATATGGATATCCATCTGCTTACAAAAAGGGCAGCCAAAGAAATGTCTGAAGTGAAACGTCGCTATTACCAAAATGCGAAAATCGACAGAAGGAGCAGATAATATGAAAACCTATACGATTTCAACGGATACTCGATCCTTTCTGGAAAATATTCCCATTCCATTGGCTGTGTATCAATATATAGAAGATCAGATCAAACCAATATTGGTATCCAAGGCCTATATCGAGCTTTTTGGATACAATAGCTGTCAAGAAGCGGTGTATAGTCTAGGTACAAATCTGTATCGAAATGTGCATCCCGAAGATATTGCGAGAATGGAAAAATATTCGTATCAGTTTAGTACCACACAGGAAAGTTATGATATTATTTTCCGAAACAAAAGAGAAGATCAATCGGACTATCATTTCATTCACGGAACAGGAAAATACATTTTGGTCGATGGTGCCAAATTGGCTTTCATTACGTATACCGATGAAAGTGTGAACGGGGACAATGACTCAAAAATCAAAGCTGTGCTTACAACGATCTCAAAGCAATATGCTTCATCGGATAGCATCGAATTCACAAAATATTATGATCATCTAACGGGAATGCAAAATATGACCCATTTTCTTGATCATTCGATGACTGGAATCGAAAAGATCTGGAAAAAAGGTCAAATTCCGGTTATTTTGTATTTTGATTTATGTAATCTAAAAAAATATAACAGTCAATATGGTTTAAAGGCTGGTGATAAACAAATCTGCCATCTGGCGAAACAAATTGGAAAATACTTTGATAAAGAGAAGACTTCTCGTTTTGAAAGTGACCATTTTGTCGTTTATGCAGAAAACGATCAAATCGAATCCAAGCTCCATGCCCTTTTTTCCGCGATGAAAAAGGGAAATGATGAAAACAATCTTGCGGTAAAAGTAGGCATTTTCAAATTTAACAACGATGGCACGCGACTGACGGATGCTTGCGATCGCGCAAGACTGGCCTGCGATTCCATCACATCGACAACTGCATCCCAATTTGTTTGGTATGATAAGCGCATCCTGAAAAAAACTTCCTTAGAATTCTATATCATAAGGAATTTTGAAAAAGCCCTCCAAAAGGGATGGATCCAAGTTTGGTATCAACCCATCGTTCGTACCATAACCAAATCCATTTGTAACCAGGAAGCTTTAGTTCGATGGATGGATCCAACCTATGGTATGCTTTCTCCCGGACAATTTATTCCCATCCTTGAGGATACCAATCAAATATATCAATTGGACCTCTATGTCTTTGAACAGGTATGTAAAGACTATCGGCGAATGAAGACAAACGGACATACTGCCGTTCCTGTATCGATCAACTTTTCGCGAAAAGATTTTATGCACGATGATCTGCCTGACGTTATCGACAAGATCTCACAAAAATACGGTGTGCCAAGAGAATTCACCAACATAGAAATCACGGAAAGTGCCTTTGTAAAGAACATCGATCATGTGAAACCAAGCATACAACGATTCCATCAACTCGGTTACAAAGTATGGATGGATGATTTCGGTGCTGGATATTCTTCCTTAGGCGTATTAAAAGACTATTCTTTCGATGAATTAAAGCTGGATATGTCCTTTCTCAAAACCTTTAATGAAAAAACCAAGAACATTATCTCGGCCATCGTACGAATGTCGAAAAAGCTGGAAATTTCTACACTGGCTGAAGGCGTAGAGACGGAAGAACAATATCTTTTTCTACAAAAGATTGGTTGTGAAAAGATACAAGGATTTTACTTTGGCCGGCCCATGCCAATGGCGCAATTGCCTTTGTTTTACAAGCAAAAAGAATTGATAGTCGAACATGCAAAATGGCGAGCCTATTTAACCAAACTCAGTCGGATTGATTATCTTACGGATAAACCGCTTTGTGTTATCGAAGATGATGGGACTCAGATGCATTTGTATTTCGTCAACGAAGCCTACATGAACGTTCTGAAAAAAGATAATGTGCATAGTATAAAAGACTGGGTCAATAAAATCAACACGATTGGTGATCCAATCCAGATTTTTCACAGGCAATATGCGAATCAACAACTACGAAAACATAAAGGGCCGCAGACTGCATCCTATCCTTCTGGGGATCATTACATGCAGCTGACCGGTGCCGTAGAAGCAAGGCAAGAGGATCGTTATCTTTATACCGTTCATATCCAGTATGTGGACATCAAAGCGGAAAATGTGGATCCAATCCGAATGGAAACCATTAGCAATCTGTATTATATGTGCAATGATATTGCCATCTACGATTTGGAAAACAACACAGTGGAAGGCATCAAATCCTCTTTGTCGGATCAACCGATGGGAATGGGTGTGGAACTTAATTTATCTAAGGTCGTCAATGCCTGGAAGGTCAATTACTGCTACCTTCCTGATCAAGAACGATTTGCGGAGTTTATGAATATAGCCACTCTCAAGACCCGCTTAAAATACAATAAAGACCAGGTGCTTACCGGATTGTTCCGAAGTATCACGGCATCGGGTGCCTATCGCTGGTTCCTTCATATCATTGTTCCGATCCAACGATCCAATTTCAACAAAGCGCTACATGTCACTCTAGAAGCGGGTTTGCGTGAATGCGATCTAGTCAAGATTGCTTCTTCTCTGAGTAGTTTAGTATATAACCAACAAAAGAATACAAATATAACCGGGGAGATCCTTTGGAAAAATATCCTTATGAATGCCAAAACCATGTATTTTTGGAAAGACAAACAAAGACGATTTGTTGGGGTGAGCCAAAGCTTCCTCAAATATTATGGCATCCATTCTGAAAAAGAATTGATTGGAAAAACAGACGAAGATATGATGTGGCACATCACGCCGGAACCTTTTAAAAATGATGAAGAAGAAGTACTGAAGACTGGAAAACCAACGTATCTAAAAAAAGGAAAGTGCATCGCTAACGGTGTGAATCGGAATATCTTTGCCAGCAAGATTCCCGTCTACCAGGATGGCAACATTATCGGCATCTTAGGTACCGCCATCGATGCCGATGAAATGAAAGATGTCGTTAATGAACAAAATGAACAATTTTCCATTGATCCGGTTACTGGCCTTGGCAATGCGAACAGTCTATCCAGCAGTATCCATTTCTATCTCAGCGAATACTGGCGCGCAGGAACCGATTTTGCGATGGTCAAGGTATATATTCCGGAATATCATGAAGTTGTAAAACTTTATGGACAGCATTCAGGCGACTGCTTGTTACAAAAAATTGGTCTAGT
The DNA here is from genome assembly GCF_033971885.1 of Absicoccus intestinalis. Taxonomy (NCBI): domain Bacteria; kingdom Bacillati; phylum Bacillota; class Erysipelotrichia; order Erysipelotrichales; family Erysipelotrichaceae; genus Absicoccus; species Absicoccus intestinalis. The sequence continues at coordinate 36,758 of NZ_JALBUS010000006.1, forward strand.
ACTGAAAAACTGCATCCATACAGGTTGCGTCGTCGGTCGCATCCAAGATAGTATCTTCTACTTATTGATGCACTTTGACAATAAGGAAGACGTACGAAAGATGGCTCGACAAATTCGATTGGGCATCGAATCGATACGGAAAGCGGATCAATGGAGCGGAAATTGCTCGGCCATCATTACCGCTGTGTATTCCGATGATTCGACGGGAAATATCAATTCGTATATCACCAATGTATTTGATACGATCCTCATCAGCAAACATCATGAAAAACTCTAAAAAATTCCATAACGTTTCAAAAAAGCTGTAACGATTACTCGCTACAGCTTTTCTTATAAACCTATCGCATGGAAGGCTTGATCCAAATCCTGGATGATATCTTGCGGATCTTCCAAACCTACACTAAAGCGAATAAAGCCCTTTTGAAACTGCGGTGGATACAAATGGATCCGTTCATCATAACTCGGTTGTGGAAAGATCAAACTTTCATCATGTCCCAACGAAACCGCAAACGTCACCATTTTCAGATGGGCGCAAAATTGTTCAATAGTCTTATCATCGGCTTGCAGTCCAAACGAAATCACACCACCAAACCCTTTCATTTGTTGCTTGGCCAATTCATGCTGCGGATGCGATTTCAAGCCTGGGTAAGATACAAATGTTACATGCTCGCGTTGTTCTAGCCATTGCGCTATTTGTAAAGTCGACTGATTGATCCGTTCCATTCGCAAAGGGAAAGTCACCGACCCACGAAAGATTTGCCATGCATTGAATGGACTGATGATCGAGCCCACATTGACTTGGGCTTCATAGCGAATGCGATCCATGGTTTCCAGATCATTTGAGAGAATAGCTCCGCCTTGCGCATCCCCATGTCCATTGATAAATTTGGTCAAGGCATCGACCACAAAATCAGCACCAAGTTCCAAAGGTCGTTGATTCAATGGCGACGCAAACGTATTATCCACCGACAAAACAGCCCCATTTTCATGGGCAATTTTCGCAATTTTGGCAATATCACTGAGTCCAACCGTTGGATTATCCGGCGTTTCGATATGCACCAATTTCGTATTGGGCGTGATTGCTTTTTTTACCGCTTCTAGATCGGTCATATCGACCATGACCGTTTCTACCCCAAATTTCTGATTAAATAATTCATGGAACAAACGATACACAGCCATATAACTGACTTTTGGATAGACTACGCGATCGCCGGTTTTTAATAAGGTCCAAAATAGTGCATGCAAAGCAGCGACCCCACTTGCCAAAACGATGGCATCATCGGCATGGTATAAGGCCGCTACTTTTTCTTCCAACCAATGTTGGTTGGGATTGCCGTTGCGTGCATACATCAAAAGATCTGTCGAAGAATAATTCACTTGCGATAGATCATCGGGTAATTTATAGCTATTGGCCATATGCAACGGTCGACGAACGGCACCGGTTCCTTCATCATAATCCGTTCCCGTATGGATGGCCTGTGTCGTAATATCATAATCTTTAAATGGATTGCGTTTTTTTGCCATAAAAAAATCTCCTTACATGTGTAAGGAAATTATAAGGGGGAATGCCTTCTTTTCATTCTATAAATTCATGATATCCATCTTATAAAAAATTTATATCTACATCGTGATAGTCTGGATTTCGTTGAAATTCTTTTTGGGCATAGGAACAAATCGGATCTATTTTGACACCGCGATTTCTTGCTTCCTGCACGACTTGTGCCACCAATTTTCGAGCAATGCCCTGCCCTCCATAGGCTGGATCCACTTCGGTATGGATCAATTGCCAAATGGAATCCTTGACTGTATACTCACATTTTCCGATACATGTCTTCTCATCATACGCCGCTACTCGATTTTTGTTTGGTTCATGTATAATTTTGATCATAAGAACTCCTTTTTTCTTATTCTAACACAATTTGTACATTCAAAGAACTTGCGGGATCACTGGCCATTTGTAGCGCTTGTTCCAGATCATCCAATCGATAGGTATGACTGATCAAGTTTTTGATGGGCCAACGGTGCGATGCCATCATCGCCAATACATCTTCAACATCTTCGGGCATATAACCACCCGAACCAATTAGACTTTTTTGGGCAAAGGATAAAGCGACAAAATCGACATTACGATAGCGAGGACCCACCGCTACTTCCACAAAACGACTTTCAATTTTGCCTTGCTGCATAAAACAGGTCCATACCGCTTCATCACCGGCCGCATCGATCCAAATATCCACATTGGCACGCTGTGAAGAGGTTTGGCCAAAATAGGCAAGTGCTTGTTTGGGCATGTCTTGAAAGGTTGTTACTGGAAAACCTAAAGATCTTGCGATTTCCAATCGTTTTTTAGACAGATCGACGACCATCACTTTTTTCAGACCAAAATACTGCAAAGCAATCGCAGCCGCTAGGCCAATGGTCCCCGCCCCAAACACTATAGCTGTTTGTCCGGCTTGTGGTTGGGCTCTTCGTGCCGCTCGTGTGCCCACACTAAAGGGTTCGATCATACAAGCTTCCTCATTCGATATCGCTTCTGGCACGGCATAAAGCGACTGATTCCATTTTGGTTGGGGAATCAATATATATTCAGAAAAAGCACCCAACGTTCCTGCACGTGATGGATCGTTTCTTGCCAGTCGTGGATACGGATAGACTCGCTGCCCTACATGAAATTGCTCTTGTATCTCATGACCGACGGCAACAATTTCTGAAACCGTTTCATGACCAAATTCTTGCCCCACCGTGATTCGATGTGAACCATCAGGTCCATGTTGATAGACGGCCACATCGGTTCCACAAATACTACTTCGAAGATTGCGAATCAAGACTTCTTTGGGCCCCACTTTAGGTGTAGGTATCTGTTGAATTTCTATGGCTTGTTTGCCATGATAATTAGCTGCTTTCATAGGTTCTCCTTTGATTTGACAGTTCAAGCATACCATAGTATATTTCTTGTACAATCATCAATATCACCATAAGTGTTGTGATAATAAATGGAGACTGTATGAACACCAAAAACAATCAGCGCTTTAAAGACAATGAAAAACGTTTTGAACAAGCTTTACTACAATTATCCAAAACAATGCCTTATCAAAAAATGACTGTACGCGCACTTTGCGAACAAGCCCATCTCAATCGTACGACGTTTTATGCGCATTATTACGATATCGAAGACATGATTGAAAAAATGGAAGCTCATATGCATGAAGATCTATTGGCTCGTTTTGATACGACCAATCATGCCCTCTTTTCGCCATCCTCGTTTACTACTTTCTTACACTATATCAAAGACCACCAATCGTTTTATCGCATCGCACTGCATACCCGTCATATCTTTCCTTTACAACAAGGCTATGATCCTTTATGGAAAGAGGTCATTCAACCTTTATGTATCCAAAATGGCATCACAGATCCCGATGAAATGACCTATTATTTGATCTATTTTCAAGCCGGGTTTACGATGGCTTTGCGCCATTGGGTCGATACGAACTGTCAAATGTCCGAAAAACAGTTCGCTCAACTCCTCATACTTTGTCTTCCTTCGATTTGGCAAGAAAAAAAGAACCTCCCAAAAGAGGTTCCTGCATATTAAATATTGAATGTTTCGTTAGCTGTAATGATAGCGTTATTGTATACTTCTTCCCAAGTACAACCACGAGACAAGTCATTGATTGGGGCATTCAAACCTTGAAGCAATGGTCCCATTGCTGTATATCCACCTAAACGAGAAGCAATCTTGTAACCAATGTTTCCAGCCGAAATATTAGGGAAGATGAATGTATTGGCATGACCAGCCACTTTTGATTCTGGATATTTTTTCTTAGCTACTTCTTCATCAACCGCACAGTCAAACTGCATTTCACCATCCACTGGGAAGTCCAATGGCATTTCTTTTAATTTTGCCAAGCACTCCTGCATCTTGGTCACATCATCGCCTTTGGCAGAACCATGCGTAGAGAAAGACAACAACGCAACCACTGGATCTTTGCCAAAGTTCTTTGTGGAACGAGCGGTTTGAAGCGTAATATCAACCAATTGACTGGCACTTGGATTGATATTGATACCACAATCACCAAATACCAATTGATCATCACCTTTGATCAATAAGAAACAACTGGAAACGATCTTATTACCAGGTGCACATTTGATTAATTGTAAAGCTGGACGTACAGTATCTGCTGTTGAATACGTGGCTCCACCCAATAAACCATCCGCTTTTTTCATCTTGACCAACATGGTTCCAAAATAGTTGGCTTGCAGCAACAATTCATGCGCATGTTCTTCAGTTAACTTCCCTTTACGAAGTTCCATCATCAAGTTGAACATTTCTCCATTATCTTCATACGTCGCAGGATCGATTTGTTCACAACCCGTCAAATCAAAACCATGTTCCTTTTCTACTTTCGCAATTTCTTCTTTATTTCCTAATAAGACTGGAACACAAATATCATCAGCTACCAAATGTTGAGCTGCCTCTTGAATTCGATAATCATTACCTTCTGTAAAAACCAAACGAATCTTTTTTCCTTGTACTTTTTGTTTCAATTCATCAAGAATCATCGATATGTACCTCTTTTCCGTATCAAGTATAAAACATCTATGGATGACTTTCCATAAAGATATTATTTTCACAAATAAATGTAAGCGATTAATCCTTTAAGAACCAAACCGTCATGGTCGTGCCCTGATGAGGCTTGGAATCCACAAAGAGTTTGGCATGCAACGTTTGCGCCGCATGTTTGACAATGGATAAGCCAAGTCCCGTACCACCCACGGCTTTGGAATGGGATTTATCCACGCGATAGAATCGCTCAAAGATACGGGCTTGATGCTCCAAAGGAATGCCAATTCCATCATCTTTGACTTGAAAGATCACATAGTTTTCATCATCATCGATGGTCACATCCACATGACCACCTGGATGGTTGTATTTGATCGCATTGTCACAAATATTATAGACAATACTTTGCAACAATTGCGGAATCGCATTGATCGTTTCTTGTTTGCCATGCAACGCCAAATGCACCTGGGCTCCATTGGCTTTATCCGTTAAACTATCCAACATTTGTTGCGTGAATGCATATAAGTCAATGTCTTCATACTGCATATCGGTGGTGCCTTCATCCAAATGTGACAATTTGATGATATCTTCTACCAAGGCAATCATACGTTGCGCTTCCCGATAGATTTCATGCACAAATTTGGTTTGATCTTCCGGTTTGACCATACCGCTTTGCAGCAACTCGGCACAACCGGAAATCGTATGTAACGGTGTTTTCAATTCATGCGATACATTGGCCGTAAATTCCCGACGCAATTTTTCGGCTTGTTCTTTTTCCGTCACATTCAACATCAACAAAGCCATGCCAGAAACGTGCTCATGATAAAAGATCGGACTGGCAATCAATTGATAATCTTCCCGATTGATGGGATAAATCATTTCCGATTGTTTCCCTTCACGACATCGATCCAATAAATCATTCAGTTCTAAAGAGCGATTGACCGTTAAGATATCCTTACCAATATTTGCTGAAGTACCACCCAACAACTGTTTGGCTTTGCGATTGATCGATAAAATGATGCCTTCCCGATTCAATAAGATCAAGCCTTCATTCATATTGTTCGTGACGGCATCAAACTCATCTTCTTTTTGATGCAACTTTCGCGATTGCGCTTTCAATTGCACTTGTTGCTGGTCAATTCTGGTCAAGAATGGTGTCAATTCTTCATAATGATCATTGACCAAAGGATTATCCAGATCGGTATTATTCAATGGCTCCACGATGCGATTGGATACCCGTCTTGCCAAAAAGAGCGATAATAAAATGATCAAGATCAAAATCCCAAAGATGGGTTGCATCATGGTAAAGGCTAAGCTCCAAATGGTTTTTTGATCGCAGGATAACCGAAGGATCGTCCCATCCTTTAACTTTTGGGCATAATATAACGATTGTTGCATGATCGTATCGGAACGCCGATTGGCTTGGCCCACTCCTTTTTTTAAGGCTTGTTTGACCTCGGTTCGATTGGCATGATTATCCATCGTTTTGGCATCTTCTTGATTATCATACAAGACCGTTCCATCGGTATCGATCCAAGTGATCCGATAATCCGTGGTCTTGCGCATATGAGTAAAATACTCCATACCTTCATCATTGACGGCTTTGGCGGCCAATTCCGTTTGTACAGCCAGTTGCTGCACTTCTTCGGTCGTAAAATAATTATAAAGTCGTCCCATGATCAACGTAAAAACGGCCACAAGGACCGCAAATGCCACCAAACAAATAGAACGAAAAATCTGTTTTTTCATTGAGGAATCTCCATCCGATAGCCAACCCCACGTACAGTACGAATGTAAGAGCCACAATCTTGTAGTTTCGTACGCAAAGTTCCTACATGTACATCCACCGTTCGTGTTTCACCAAAATAATCCGATTCCCAGATATTGGATAATAATTGTTCTCTCGTAAAGACACGATTGATATTTTCCATGAACAAGCGCAATAACTCATATTCTTTCAAAGTCAACTGTACTCGTTGACCATGGACTTTCACAATGTGTGCGCCCAGATCCAATTCCAAATTTCCGGCTTGTAAGACCATTTGTTCCGGATTGGGTTTGGTCCGTCGCAAGACCGCTTTCACTCTAGAAACCATTTCCATCATCCCAAACGGTTTGGCCAAATAATCATCCGCTCCTAGATCCAACCCGATGACCTTATCGTATTCTGTACCTTTGGCCGAAGCCATGATGACCGGAATATCTTTCATGTCTGGATCTTTTTTCATCTTCTTTAAGATTTCGATTCCATCCATATCGGACAACATGATATCCAACATCACTAAATCGGGATGATTCATCAACATGGCTTGAAAATACGATTTACCATCTTTAAATCCTTTGACTTCAAAGCCACTGGCTTCCAAAGTATACATCATCATATTACGAATGCTTTCATCATCTTCCACTAAATAAATCATGCACATTCCTCTTTCTTTGTATCTATCAAATCTTGCGCAATATGACTGGCATGATCGCCAATTCGTTCAAAGTATTTCGCAATCATAAAAATATTCAAGGCATCCTCACTATCGATGGTTTGATCGTGTAGTCGTTGCACCAAAGACGCTTTGATCGTATCAAAACAAGCATCGACAATATCATCATACTTTACGACCGATCGTGCCAATGGAATGTCCTGATTCACAAACGCATCAATACAATGGCTCACCATATATATGGTAGATAATGCCATATCTTCCAGATCTCTTGTCTTCAAATGACTGGAAGCCATGATTTCTACAATATCCAACGCATGATCGGCCATGCGTCGAATGTTGCCAGCCATACTTTGCGCTTCATGAATTTGTTTCAGATCACTCGCCACGGGTTGTTGCGATAATACCAGTCGCATACAACGTTGTTCAATATCTTCCTCTTTTTCTTTCATTTGTTGGGCTTGTTGCGTCATCGTTAACGCAAAACTTGTATCGCCGGTTGGTAAAGCATGAGCCGCCTTTGCCAACATGGTCTCACATAAGGATCCCATTAAAACTAAATCTCGATATAAACTTTGTAGTTGTTGGTCCAGTTGTACGCGCATAGATTCTCCCTCTTTGGCTCAGTGTATCATTTGTTTGTAAAAGCTTTGTAAAAATCGCCAACGAAATATAAAGAACCACAAACTAAGGCTCGATCTTTGGTTTTTCGCAACTCGACCATCAATTGTTTTTCATTGATGAGCGGATACGGCAACGTTTTCAGATCATACAATCGTGATGTATCCATCGACACCAAAGTGATCGGACAATCCAACTTTGCCAATAATGCCAACATCTCTTTGGCCTTTTTATCTTTTAAGACCGAGAAATAAATATGTCCATCAAAATGGCCCAAGGAAGCAACCAATGCTTCGATGCCTTCTTTATTATGTGCTCCATCTACAATGATCAATGGATCTTTTCGGGCAATGGTAAATCGACCCGCCCAATGAAAATGATCGATGACCGATTGAACACAATCTGGATCCAATGTATATCCCAAATAATTCAAACCTTCTAAAGCGAGGGATATGTTATAAATTTGGTATTTTGGTGGATGCAACACATACATATGATTTTCCCATTCAAAAAGCACTTGATGATCATCGGTTTCTTTATAAGGAATTTCCACAAAACCAAGCAACGTCCCCATATAACCAGCTACTTGTTCCATGACCTTTTTGGCATTGGGCTTGGTCTCCGTGGTTAAGGCCACATACCCCGGTTTAAAGATGCCCGCTTTCTCATAACTGATTTGTTCGATGGTATCCCCTAAGATTGCACAATGTTCCAAACCTACATTGGTGATCATGACCAAGTTATAATCCAGGGCCGTCGTGGCATCCAAACGTCCTCCTAACCCCACTTCGATCAGAGCGATGGCCACATTTTGTTCTAAAAAATAAGCGATGGCCATCCATAAGTCGATCTCAAACATGGTTAGGTTTTCTTTTTCAAAAAAAGTTTCATATTGCCGATAGATCCGCAACCAATCTTCTTGACTGATCATTTTCTCATTGATGCAGATCCGCTCACGATGAGAAACCAAATGCGGCGAAGTAAATACGCCGGTCTTCACTCCTTGATACGACAAGAGCTGATTCATCCACGCAACGGTCGATCCCTTCCCATTGGTTCCTCCGACTTGGATCTTTGGCAATTGCGTATGTTGAGGCATTGCTTCACTTAGCCATTGTCGATACTGATGAATATCATGATTCAATCCCTTTTTGGTTTCTATATATTTTATTGTTGCTTCATAATCCATGGTGTTATTATAACATGTAACGGAGGTCTTTTATGAAAATGAATAATGATTGGCAAGCTTTATTTGATCAAGAAATCCAAAAAGACTATTTAAAGAAAATTGATTATTTCCTTGCCAAAGAATATAAAACCAAACACATTTATCCTGCTGCGCCCAACATCTTCCATGCCTTTCAAAGAACATCTCTAGAACAGACGAAAATCGTCATTCTTGGTCAAGATCCCTATCATGGTCCTGGCCAAGCCCAGGGATTTAGCTTTAGTGTGCCTGCCGATTTTCGTTTGCCTCCTTCCCTGCAAAATATTTATAAAGAATTAGAAAATGAATATGGCCAACCCATCCATCGTAGTGGAGATCTGAGTGATTGGGCCGATCAAGGTGTCTTGCTTCTGAATACCATTTTAACAGTAGAACAGGGCAAGCCTTTGTCACATCAGAATATTGGCTGGCAACAGTTCACCAACGAAGCTCTTTCTTGGATCAATAAAAAAGAAGGCCCGGTCGCCTTCTTATTATGGGGAGCCAAAGCCAAAAGTGTATTGCCGCTTTTGACCAACCCCGATCATTTGATCTTAATGAGTCCGCATCCCAGTCCATTCAGTGCCAATCGTGGTTTCTTTGGCAATAATCATTTTAAATTAGCCAATGAATATCTGATGGCTCATGGTCAAACCCCGATTCACTGGACCGAATCCAACTTGTAGTTATTTATCTTCTTGAAGTTCAAATAAAATATCGCGCAATTGGGCAGCCCGTTCAAAATCCAATGTTCGTGCTGCCTCTTTCATTTCTGCACTGATGCTTTGGATCATCTTTTCTTTATCTTTCTTACCAATACGACGTCTCTTGAGATATTTCGCCGTCATTTCCTTGGTCTCTTTGGAACGCACTACATCATGAATAGGTTTGATGATCGTTTTTGGTACGATTCCATGCGCTTCATTATAAGCCATCTGGATCTTACGACGACGCGCCGTTTCATCCATCGCTGCTTGCATGGATTCCGTGATCGTATCCGCATACATTATGACTTTTCCTTCGGCATTTCGTGCCGCACGCCCAATGATCTGGATCAGTGAACGACGAGATCGTAAGAATCCTTCTTTGTCTGCATCCAAGATCGCAATCAAACTCACTTCTGGAATATCCAGTCCTTCTCGTAACAAGTTGATTCCAACCAATACATCATATTTGCCCGCTCGCAGATCATGAATGATCTCGGTTCGTTCTATGGTCTTTACTTCATGATGCAACCACGCTACTTTCAGATCCATTTCCTTCAAATACGAAGTCAGATCTTCGGCCATACGCACTGTCAGGGTCGTGATCAATACGCGCTGTTTCTTGGCAATTCGCATCTTGATTTCATCCACCAGATCATCCACTTGCCCTTCAATCGGGCGCACTTCTACTTCCGGATCCAACAAGCCCGTTGGCCGAATGATTTGTTCCACATATTGACCATGGGTTTGTTCCAATTCCCAATCACCGGGTGTGGCCGATACAAAGATGGCTTGATTGATCAAAGACGTAAATTCTTCAAAACGTAACGGACGATTGTCTAAGGCACTGGGCAGACGAAAACCATATTCGACCAATACTTTTTTGCGGGCTTGATCGCCATTGTACATACCTCGTATTTGTGGCAAAGAAACATGACTTTCATCCACGACCAATAAATAGTCTTTGGGAAAGTAATCAAACAAAGTATACGGTCTTTCACCGGGTTTTCGACCATCGATATGTCGTGAATAATTCTCAATGCCGGGACAAAATCCCAATTCGCGTAAGGCTTCGATATCGTAGCGACAACGTTGTTCCAAGCGTTCTTTTTCTAAGGGTTTATCGGCTTTCTCAAAATAGTCCAAGCGATCTTCTAATTCGGCTTCGATCGTATCGGCGGCATGGTGGATCACATCCATGCTGGAAGCATAGGCATGGGCTGGATAGATCACATACAATTGATACGATTCATTGACTTTTCCCGTTATCGGATCCACTTCACTGATACGGTCAATTTCATCGCCAAAGAATTCCACACGAATCAAATATTTATCGGTATGTCCTGGGGTAATTTCGATGACATCGCCACGTACCCGAAAGGTACCAGGCAGTGGATCGGTATCATTGCGCTTATATTGTTGGCCGACCAGCTGCATCATAAAATCATTTCGTTCGATTTCATCACCCACATGGATCGTAAACAACATATGACGATAATGATCCGGGTTGGAAGCACCATAGATCGATGCGACAGAAGCGACAATGATGGTATCTCTTCGTTCCAAGACACTATTGACTGCAGCCATGCGCAACATGTCCAATTCTTCATTGGTCTTCGTGCTTTTATCAATATACGTATCGGTTTTGGGAAGATACGCTTCGGGTTGATAATAGTCAAAATAGGAAACAAAGTATTCGACCCGATTGTGCGGAAAGAATTCCTTGAATTCCGAATACAATTGGCCAGCCAAGGTCTTATTGTGTGCAAACACGAGGGTGGGTCGATTGACTTGTGCAATCACATTGGAAATAGTAAATGTCTTTCCGGTACCGGTTGCACCCATCAAAACTTGGTACTTCTTTTTTTCTTTTAATCCTTCCACCAGCGATTGAATGGCTTGGGGCTGATCACCACTGGGTTGATAATCCGAAACCAATTCAAATGTATCCTTCATAAACCCTCCTATTGTGCCAATTGGACAGCTTTCACATATTGTGGATCTTCACTATATTCATTCGCATAGACTTGTTGGGAAATCACTTCCAATAAGGTATCCCAAGTGGTTTTGTCACAAATACCAGTTGCGTCTAGATCATGATCCCTTTGAAATTGTTTGAGTGCTTGCGCACTTTGTTCACTAAAATACGTATCGGTCCGATCCACATCATAGCCTAGATATTTTAAATAGGTTTGAAGCGCTTTGGCATTGGTGTAAACATGGTCTGCTTTCATGGTGGCTGTTTTTTTCATTTCTTTATAATTTACCTTTGTCACATCCAAAGGTTGTACTTCTACATCGGGTTTCCATCCTTTATTATTGATGGAATCGCCATTTGGATCCAGCCATTCGGCAACCGTGTATTTCATGGATGTTCCATCTTCAAAAGAAACTTGCGTTTGTTCCGTGCCTTTGCCATAGGTTGTGGTGCCGACCGTAGTCACTTTATTGCCCAAGCCGGCTTTTAAAGCCCCAATCACAACTTCCGAAGCACTGGCCGTATCTTCATTTTGGAGAACGATGATCGTATCCATCTTGATTTGTTTAAAGTGATCGTTGGTGCGCGTCTTGGTGATCTTTCCTTGACTGTCTTTTTCTTCAAATACGACGGAATGAGCCGGCAATAAAACCGATGCCACTTCTTGGGCAGCCACTAAATAGCCACCGCCATTGTTGCGCAGATCCAAAACGATCGAGCTCACGCCTTGTTTATGAGCGCGTTCGACGGCATTTTCAAAACTGGAACCGGTATGAGAGGAAAAACTGGATATCCCGATGATGGCGACATGGCCACTCAATCGATAAGTGACACTCGCATCAAAAGCGGTCGGTTTGATCTTGGTGGTCTTATTTTTTTCATTGCGAATCAAATGAACCGTGACTTTCTTCGTTTGTTTCTTGATGTATTTGACAACGGCATCTGCTCCTTTTTTTGCACAAACTTGATCATTGACTGCCGTAATGATATCGCCTTGTTGCAGGCCCGCTTGATCAGCAGCGGAATCAATGAATACCGATCGGATCACGATGTTGCCATCACCATTGACATAATAACTAAAGCCAAGTCCGGATGAACTTCCTTCCAATGTTTGGGCAAATTGTTTGGATTGCTTCAAATTAAAATAATTAGTGTGAGGATCTTTTTCCAGGGTAGTCATTCCCGTAATGGCTTGTTCCATCAAGGTCTGATCTAAATTCTTGGTCTTATTGGCGTAGTACCATTTTTTGGTCAAGATGGAATAAATCGCATCAAATTTATTTTGCTCATCGGTCGAGGTTGCTTTTTGGGGCAGGAACATGCCAGCCCCAAAACTGATCACACACGCAATCACGAGTATCCATTTGTATTTTTTCGTCATCGAAACAGTTCCTCCTGTTTGTCTTGTTTATTGTACCATGCACGTCAACCATCCAAAAAAGGCATCGAAGTTCGATGTCTTATACATATTCTTGAATGATTTGAATGGTCTTTTGGATATCCTTTTGATCGTGGGCATCGGAAATAAACATCGCTTCAAATTGGCTGGGTGCCACATAAATGCCATGATCCAATAGGGTATGGAAATAGTTCGCAAAGGCTTGGGTATCACTGGTTTTTGCACTTTGATAATCGACAACTTCTTGATTCGTAAAGAAGACGCTCATCAATGATCCGACCTGATTGACTGTATAGCTTTTCTTTCGATAGGCTTGGGCCAATTGCTTCGCTTTTTGATCGATGCGTTCATAGATATCTGGATCCGCCATTAATATCTTTAAGGTCTCGATTCCAGCGGTGGTCGCAATGGGATTGCCCGATAAGGTTCCTGCTTGATAGACCGAGCCGATGGGTGCGATCACATCCATAATTTCTTTTTTGCCGCCATAGGCAGCTAAAGGCATACCACCCCCAATGATCTTTCCAAAGGTTGCCATATCGGGTTGGATACCATAATATTGACTGGCACCGCCTAGAGCTAATCGGAATCCGGTGATTACTTCATCAAAGATCAAAACGGTATCATAGCTTTGGGTGATCTTTCGTAAAAATTGTAAATAGCCAGGTTTGGGTGGAACTACACCCATATTGGCCGCTACGGGTTCAATGATCAGAGCGGCAATTTGATGGGGATATCGTTCAAACAATTGTTGGATGGCTTTTTCATCATTGTATGGCGCCAATAGCGTTGTTTTCGTATATCCTTCGGGTACGCCATCGCTATTCGCTACGGCTTGGGTCAATAAACCCGAACCGGCTTTAACCAATAAGCCATCGGAATGGCCATGATAACACCCTATACATTTGATGATGTAATCGCGGTGGGTATACCCACGTGCGGCACGAATCGCACTCATACAGGCTTCCGTTCCACTACTGACTAAGCGTAATTTTTCAACAGCTGGATACGCCTGTTGGACCAATTGGGCCAATTCACTTTCTTTTTGGGTGGGGGCCCCAAACGTTAATCCTTGGCTACATGCTTTTTGTACCGCTTGGATAACTTGCGGATGGGCATGTCCTAAAATGCCGGGTCCCCAACTACAGACATAATCAATAAACGTATTGCCATCGATATCCATCACCTTGTCCCCTTGCGCATGATCAATAAATAAAGGCGTACCACCGACGGATTGAAACGCACGTACGGGTGAATTAACTCCACCTGGCATCAATTCAGAAGCCTGCGCAAAGGCTTTTTCGGAATGGTCAAAATGCATAGACTTCACCCGTTTCTAACCAATGGGCCATCTCTAAGGCATGATAGGTAATGATGATTTGTGCACCCGCTCGTTTCATGGCCATCAAATTTTCACATACGATACGTTTTTCATCGATCATTCCAGCTTTGGCAGCGGCTTTGACCATGGCATATTCCCCACTGACATTATAGACAGCCAAAGGTACATCATATTGTTCCGATACGGCTTTGACCACATCCAAATAGGCCAATGCAGGTTTGACCATGACAATGTCAGCGCCCATATCGATATCATTCTCTACTTCGCGAACGCCTTCTTTTCCATTGCGTGGATCCATTTGATACGATCGACGATCCCCGAAACAAGGAGCAGACCCAGCCGCATCTCGGAAAGGTGAATAATAGCCCGATGCATATTTTGCGCTATAGCCCATGATCGGTGTTTGATAAAAACCATGGGCATCCAAGGCTTGGCGAATGGCGGTGATGTCGCCATCCATCATATCGCTAGGTGCAACTATGTCGGCACCAGCTTGGACACAGCACACGGCCATCTTGGCCAATAACGGTAAGGTCTCATCGTTTAATATGGTATGTTCATGTACCAAGCCACAATGTCCATGATCGGTATATTCACATAAACATACATCCGCAACCACCAATTGATGTGGTAACTTCGATTTGATATAGGTAATGGCTTGTGCCAAGATGCCCTGGGGATCGTAGGCGGCAGATCCTACGGCATCTTTATGAGCGGGTACGCCAAATAATAAGATACCGGAGATACCGGATGCTTGTACGCGTTCTAATTCTTCATCGATGCGATCCAAGGAATAGCGATAAATGCCTGGCATCGTGTCAATAGGTTCTTTGACGTTGGTGCCTTCGACCACAAATAGGGGATAAATCAGATCTTTTGGATCCAGTCGGGTCTCACAGACTAAATTGCGTAAGGTCTCATTTTGACGGAGACGACGAAATCGTTTCATAAACATTCCTCCAATTTCTGTATCAAACTTGAAATGGTTGCTTGTTGAGCAACTTGTATATTTTGTATATGATGGGCAGCCAGAGCCGCTTGTGTATAGGGTCCAATAGCCAAGACTTGCGTGTGTGAATCGATTTGTCCGTCGTGTTGAAAAAAAGCGTGAACCCCTTGAGCACTACCAAAAATCGCAAAGTCTTCATGAATATCTTGCACAGGACCAATGGTCGTATCATAGATGGGAATCTGGGTATAGTCAATGCCGGCTGCATCCAATCGCCTAGACAATACCGAATTCCCTTTTTGGGCTCGTAAGATCAATAGGTTGGCATCGGGCCATTCACATAAAAGATCCGCCAATCCATCGGATGTATAGGTCGATGGAATATGGTCTGCATGGATTCGATAGGTATCATATAAATACTTGGCGCTGCTCGGGCCGATGGTCACAAATTGGAGATGGCTGATTTCACGCACATCATCCACCATTTGGAACAGACCATCGATAACTGCTTTTCCAGTCAAGACCACATGACTATAGGCATGAAAATCGATTTTCTTAGGGCTATGATAGACAATTTGTACATACGCTTGTCGACTACATGGGATCGGGCATTGGTCTTGAAAGGTGCGGGTAAAATGGTCCGTGCCACAAACCACGACGCTTGGGGCCTTTGTGCGAAGATCCAAAGCAGCAACTTGTCCGATGACAAGGATGGCTGGAGTCCCGATTTGAGGATCTTTTAGTGCCGCTTTGATCGTTTCTAAGGTACAGTTCTTGCGATAGGCATCGTGTCGCGTACCGCGGCAAAGGATCGCCACCGGAGTAGAGCCGGGTTTTCCATTTTGGATCAGATCATCGGCAATTTGAGCGGCGTTGCCAACACTCATCAAAAAGACCAAGGTGCCGGGTAGTTGGGCGTATGGAGCCACATCCACTTTTCCGGTTCGAGTATGACCAGTGATCACACTAAAACTACGACTGATCGATCGATGCGTCAAGGGAATTCCCATGGTTTCCGGTACGGCAATGGCACTGGAAATGCCGGGAATCACTTCGTAGGGAATCTTTGCTTGGGCCAAGGCCATGCATTCTTCGCCGCCGCGGCCAAACACAAAGGGATCGCCGCCTTTTAAGCGTACAACGATCGAGGTCTTGCCTTTTTCAATCAATAATTGATTGATGGCTTCTTGGGATAGTGCATGTTGGCCGGCTCGTTTGCCCACATACATGGTTTCGGCCTTGGTTTGTTCGAGAATGGTTGCATCCACCAAGGCATCGTAAATCAATACATCACAGATTTGGATCAGATGTCGCACTTGGACGCTCATCAAATCTAGATTGCCGGGTCCTGCTCCGCATAGATAGACTTTACCCATAGAGAATACCTGCCATTTCTTGCATACAAGCATCGACCTGGTCTAGCTTGGTTTGGCGTGTAAGAATGGGCGAATCTTGATAAAACGCTTGAATTTGGAGAGTCTGATCATCGATCCATTGAGCATAGGCACTGGCGGCATCGTGACAATCTGCATGCATCAAAGCCATCAATTTGCGTTCGGTATCAAATAGGACATGGGTCTTTTTATCGTCAATGTCTTTGGGTAATGTGAATCCCGCTTTGGTTTCGATGGCAATGATTCCTTGTGCCGTAGCGGGCAGGATATCCAAAGCTTGAACAACATAAGAGCTCAAATCGATGTGCAAGCGATCCAATCCGGCTTGGGCAAGAATGAGACCGTCATAATCGCCTTCTTCTAATTTTCGCAGGCGGGTCTCTACATTGCCACGAATCGTCTTGATCTGACAAGTGGGATCGATGCGAGTATATAGCTGGGCGCGTCGGGGGCTGGATGTGCCAATGATCGCACCGGGTTGGATCTTGGTCTTGGAAATTAATAAATCAGCCGGATTGGCTCGAGCTAATACAGCAGGTACCGCAAAGCCATCTCTGATTTGACTGGGCATGTCCTTGCCACTATGGACAGCCATATCGATTTGATCATTCAATAAAGCTTGTTCAAACGCGGAAATAAATAAGCCTTTGCCACCAATGGATGCCAAAGATCGATCTTGAATCTGATCACCTTTGGAGATAATGGGTACGATTTGGACGGGGACTTGTAGCGCATCCACGACCATTTGTGTCTGGATCGTTGCTAGGGGTGATGTTCGTGTACCAATTCGTAATTTAGTCATTTTTTGCCTCTCTGAATAATTCTGCTAGTTTTGTTTGAAGCGCTATTTTGCGTTGGGATGGATCATGGATCGATCGAAGTAGTTTTTTACGATAGATCCCCATGGCTGTATTGATCGATCCCAAAGATGGGGGTAAGACCGTTTGAATCTGCGCTTTGATCCATTGGGTCAACAAGGGGCTTTTTCCACTGCTCGAGATGCCAATGATGACATCGTCTTGTTTGACGATAGCCGGAAAGATAAAAGTACATAAAGCGGGATCATCCACCACATTGACCAAGATGCGTTCTTGTTTACATTTTTGGGCAATCCAAGCATTGACTTTTCTTTGATTGGTAGCGGCAATGATCAAGTCATATCGTGTGTCGATATCTGTCGGCTTCACAGATCGGATCTCATAGGGATAGGATCGAAGGGAATCACAAATCGTTTCACTAATGATATGGATATCGGCACCAAATTGTTTCAATTGATTGGCTTTTCGTAAGGCTGTCTTTTGCCCACCAATGATCAAGACTTGTTTCTGATTGAGATCGATCATAACGGGAAAGTAACTCATTGGTTGGTCACCCACTTTTCAAGCCAGGAAGCGATGGCATCCATCTGTTCATAGGAGTCAGTCTTGCGTAATGAATAGACAAAAGATTCCATGGTTTTTTCTTTGATTTGGGGCAAATACGCAATCAGATCGTGCATCCGTAATTCTTTTAAAATGTCCGATACCCCTTGATCAATGGTAACTTGTGCCCTTTGGGCATAGCCCAGTTTCTTTTGATTATTGGTTTTGGCCAGTTGTTGAAAATGATCGATATTCAAATAGGTGCAATGGGGCAATTCTTGTAGATGTGGATCCATGTCGTTGGGAACGGCTAGATCGATAAACAAGCGTGGTTTCGTATCGATATGTTTTTCTAGTTCTGCTTTGGTGATCGTATAATGAGGACTGGATGTAGCACTGATGATGACATCGGCTTGTGGAATCAGGTCATATCGTTCTTTGTAGGGTTTCATCGTTACTTGTGGATAGGTCGCAAACAAAGAAACATTGTGTTGACGGGTCGTACCAATCAGCGCGATGTTTGGTTTGGCCAGGATGTTTTTGGCGGTGATGCTGCCAATCTTGCCACTAATCCCAATGATCAATACAGAATGAGCGCCAAAGTCAAACACCGCATGGGCCGCCAAGGTACCTATGGAAACGGAAGTGGAAGACAGTCCGGTCTGGGTCTTGATTTGTTTCACCGTTTTCATGACCATTTGAAAGATCGTATTAAACGTATACGAGGTCTTTTTTAATTGACGCGCATCTTCATAGGCTTCTTTGACTTGACGATAGATTTCATCTTCCCCCAAGACCATGGAGTCCATGCCACAGGCTACGCGTGCCAAATGACGAATGGCACCAGCCGATGTATAGGTCGCAATATAGGGCATCAAAGCATCGCGATCCAATGCTTTGAAACGACAGAGTTGTTCTTCCATCGCATTGATGTCGATGTCAAAATAGATTTCCAAACGGTTACAAGTAGAAAGGATAACGCATTGTCCTTCGATCTGGTCAAAAAATTGTGCTTTTTCATTGAAATCAAAGGCCAATAAATTGCGAATTTCAATGGGAGCTATTTTATAGGAGATACTGATACAATTCATGGTTTTTATTATACTACAAACCGACTTGGCTTTGGTTGCCTAGGCAAATCACTAAAAGTTTTGTATAGTAATGATAAAGGATAACTTAACATATATGCTTTATAATATTTCTTTTGATATCTGTGCAATTGCTTTGACATGGATGGCCATTTATACCCTTTTTTATCGGCGCAACCACCATACACGTTCCAGTCGGATCTTTTTGATCTTATTGTTGATGCACATGGTTGCTTTGATCACCGACATTGCGAGTACCTTTGCGAATTCCTATCCCACTCTCACATCACCTTTTTTCCGTGATGCGATGAACTTTATTTTTTTAGCTATCCATTCCAGTGAAGCTTTTGTGTTCCTATACTTTTTGATCGTTGACTTAGAAATTGGGCATACGACCCATCGTTATACAAAGATCTTGCTCCTTTTCCCTGAGTGTTGTTTCATTCTTTTTCCTTTGCTTCTTAATCCTTGGACACATGCGGTTTT
This sequence comes from Absicoccus intestinalis, assembly GCF_033971885.1. Classification (NCBI taxonomy): domain Bacteria; kingdom Bacillati; phylum Bacillota; class Erysipelotrichia; order Erysipelotrichales; family Erysipelotrichaceae; genus Absicoccus; species Absicoccus intestinalis. The sequence goes on from NZ_JALBUS010000006.1 coordinate 56,286, forward strand.
CTATTATGACAAAGCCAATCTGTATGTCCATGGATCCATGATGTATATGCTCTATGGGGCTGTGTATTTGTATCTGGCCCTTTCTCTGGGTTTGATCATTCATAAAAGAGAGCGTTTGACACAACGGCAATATCGTACCTTATTGTATTTATTTCTATTGTCAGGCATACCGGTTTTGATCCAAAGTCTTTTCATGCCTCACCAACTCATTGAAATGTATTTTCAGGCTTTAGGTTTCTATGGCTTTTTACAACTCATTGATCCCATTGATGAATACTATCATCCGGTTACGCGTATCAAAAATTTTCAAGCGATGATCAACGATCTATCGCCCTATTTTGTGAATCAACGATCAACCTATGCCATCATCCTAAAAATATCGCAATTGGACGTCTTATCGTTTTTCTCTCAAACAAGTGATATTTCGCATAGTTATCGTTTAATGATCACCGATTGGCTAGCCAATCTTGTGGAAAAGGGACATTGTTACGATTGTGAATATGGCATCTATGTCTTAACTATCAATGATGATCCCACATTCATTTGTCAAATCATCCAAAATCGTATGGCCAATCCCTGGCAGCATCGCCAATACGCTTACCAATTTTCGGTTCAGATCACGGCAGTACAAATTGGTGAAGATATTCATTCCATGGATACTTTTGGCCAAATGGTGCACATCCCGTATTTTCATACGGAACAGGGATGTGTATTCCAAACCGTAGAAGATCTTGAACGGGAGTCAAAAGAATTCATGACGCATCAAAGACCGGAAATCCCCTTTGCGTTGCAAGAAGCTTTGGATGCGTTTCTTCATGGCTTTGCGACCTTGACTCCAGCGGAACGATCCATTACGGATTTATACATCCATGGTCATGAGATTCGTGAAATTCCGGATATCGCTTGTATTAGTGCCAATACGGTCAAAAAGCACAACAAAAATATCTATCGGAAATTGGGCATCAAGTCCAAAGAAGAATTATTGATTTATGTGGATCTCTTTCAACGATGTGGTCGTATCCAGGATCTCTATTCATATGCCAAATAGTACCCTAGGGGTACTATTTGAACGTTTTTTATCATGGTATAAATAAAATAGAAAGAGAGGAAATCCCATGAAAAAGCGTTTGCTGATCAGCTTGTTTACTATCTTATTCTTGGTGGTGGGGTGTGGCAGTGCCAAATATGCGAATAGTAAATATCTTGGCACATGGAAGGCTACTCAAGCCGAAGCGTATGGTGTATCGATTTCAACGGAATCTGTTATTGGTGAATTCTCCATGGATCTAAAGGAAGATGGTAGTGCAAAAGTAATCATCGATAAAGATACATACAAAGGAGAATGGGAAGAAATCAAAGAGGGGATCCAATTAAAAGATGCCAAAGATACGATGGATTTCAAAGCCAAAGATGGCCATTTGATCCTTGAATACAGTGGAGCTACGATCCTCTTTGAAAAACAAAAGTAAAGGTACGATCACATAAGATCGTACCCTTTGTTTTTTAGACTGATTTCTAATTCTTCCTCTTCTTCACAATGAATCAACATAATGGGTTGTGGGGTGTCCCAACCAAACGTTGTATATAAATAATCAATATTGATGTTGCATTCTTTGACATCTTCCAATAAATGGTTCAAGCTACCCACTTCATTGGAAACACGAACGGCTAAAACGGAATCCAAGTGAGTCAAGTATCGTTTCTTTAAGATTTCTTGTGCTTTCTCTGTGTCGGAAACGATCATACGGACAATCGCGAAAGCAGAACTATCATTGGTCAATAGCGCATATAAATTGATATTGGCATCGGCTAATTCTTTCGTAATATCGTTGATTGCGCCTTTCTTATTTTCGGCAAAAACCGAAAGTTGTTTCATCATGGTTGCATCCTCCTAAGTTTCCTCTATTATACGCGGAATTATGATAAGATACCAATAGAACATAGGTTTGGAGGTAAAGAAAATGGAAGAAACACGTCCTTATGTCAGCTGGGATCTCATTCAATCGTTTATGATCGATGCGTTTCAAGCAGCTGGTGTACCGAAAGAAGATGCCAAAATTTGTACCGATGTATTGATGGAAAGTGATCGTCGTGGAATTGAAAGTCATGGAACCAACCGTTTCAAACCCATTTATATCGATCGCATCAATGATGGAATTTTAAATCCAGTTACAAATTATGAAATATTAAAGGATACACCCACTACTTGTGTAGCCGATGCGCATGATGGAATGGGTATGGTGGCAAGTTATAAAATGATGACTTCATTGATTGAAAAAGCGAAAAAATATGGCCTAGCAATGGGTGCTATCAAGAATTCCTCGCATTATGGCATTGCCGGCTATTGGGCAACCATGGCTAGTAAAGAAGGATTGTTAGGAATTACCGGAACCAATGCTCGTCCATCGATTGCACCTACGTTTGGTGTGGAAAATATGATGGGAACCAATCCACTCACCTTCGCATTCCCAACGGATGAAGATTTTGACTTTATTTTAGATTGCGCTACTTCGATCGTACAACGCGGTAAGATCGAATATTATGCGCGTTCAGGCAAGCCAACCCCAAAAGGTATGGTCATTGCGCATGATGGTACGGCACTAACGGATTCCGAAGAAATTCTAAAGAAATTAGTAGAAGGCACAGCCGCTCTAACGCCATTGGGTGGTATTGGCGAAGAAATGGCAGGTTATAAAGGTTATGGCTATGCCGCAGTTGTAGAAATTTTATCGGCAGCCCTAACGGGTGGTTTATTCATGAAAGATCTAACGAATAAGAATCCCGATGGAACGAAACGACCTTATCATTTGGGTCATTTCTTCCTAGTGATCAACCCTGAATTCTTTATGGGTCTGGATACCTTCAAGAAAACGGCTGGTGATATCTTGCGTGGTTTACGCAACAGCCAAAAAGCACCTGGTGAAGATCGTATCTATACAGCGGGTGAAAAAGAATGGGATGTTTGGCAAGTACGCAAAGATAAAGGTGTCCCAATGGGTGAAGGTGTGCAAAACGATTTCAAAGCAGTACGAGATATGTATCATTTGGACTACAAATTCCCTTTTGAAAAATAATCAATGGAAGGCAGCCTAAGCTGCCTTTTTTATGTCTATCGACTTATCTAGGTTGATGATCGATGATTTGACGATGCATGAAATGAATCACGACCGAGTATTAGACACGGTACTCCTTTTCTAAGGACATCAAATATTCTCTTACTATTTCATCTTTTTTAAATGTGCTTTATTTGAATATAGACGTATTATATATCACCGGAAGAGTGGGAATTCTATGAACAAAATCACAAGATTTTTAGAAGTACCTGTAGTTGCTGGAACTCTGTTTACATTGGGCCATATCGCCGTTAAAGCAGCGGAACCTACGACACAACCAGAACCTGTCGCACAAACAACAGAGACAACCAGTCAAAACGAAAATGAGGATATCCAACCGGTCGAAGTGGACAATCGAACGGAATAGGAAACGAAGATCAAGGAAGCACAAGATTTGGGTATCGACATTCAAACGATCAACAATCAACAAGAGCTGCCAAAAACGTAACAAGAACTGCATGATTATTATCAATCACAGATCGACGCCTTGAATCAAGCCATTCAACAACAAAAACAGTACAATGATGCATATGCCAAGGAACAAGAAAAAGCGTTCGCGACCGTGATCCAGGATCCCGAATATAAACAAAATGAATGGTCCATGGATCAGTTCAAAGAACTAGTTGACGGGGATTTCAATAAGGTCACGGTTATCTCCAAAAGTCCAAACAAATCGTTACAATTGGAAACCCATCTAAAAGAAAATGGGTATCTTCATAAAGCGGATTATTGGATCTATCGCAATGTATTTCTCGATAGTAAAACAGGTGATCCCATCAATTTACGTTTTGACATCCTCAAAATTCAACAGAATGCAACCGCAGGAGCCAATGAAACGGGCAATGATCTAGATGCATTACCTGAAATAGAAAAAACTCGATTATCTTTTATTGACAAAAATCAAGTGGCTCTATGGTATGATAATGCCCAATTGACTATGAAAGTATCTTTCTTAGATGCGAACGATGATCCCGTGGTATTGGAAAAGCCATTGGTGATCATTACGGATGTAGACGATAATCAAGCTGTGAAGATGGATGAGATGAACGTAAAATGGTTAAAGGATAAAAATTTAGTGGATCGAAATGGCATCGTTGGTAATTTTGGCACGTATCGAGATACTACACCCGACAATCGAAGTGCTTGGATGATGTATGCCTTACCGGCAACCGATCATTTCACATATACATTCTATTCTTTTTCAAGCTCTTTTGGTGGAGTCTATCAAGGAGTTGGATCGGAAACGATTTCCTATACAAGACCCAATAAACAAATGGTGCAATGGGAGGGTCAAGATATCCAATTGACCGATTTATTTGTATCACAACCAAGTACACCATCAAAACCAAATGTGATTGTTTCGCATCCAACCCAAGCCCATATCACGACAACTTCAACGAATGTGGTTCCAGCTTCGACTTCTGTTGAAACTTCATCCACCGTTTCAACGGGTGTTTCTTTATCTTGGATGAGTTCACTATTTGGTTGTATCCTTTCTGGCCTTGGTTTGATTTCCATCAAAAAAAGAAGTTGAGTCAACTTCTTTTTTTTGGCTAAAATTTGATCGTATGTGGACTTTCCTTGAAACTATAGAATGTCGCACTTGCATTTTTTAGATAGAAACAAGCCATATTTCCATCCCCTACGGCATAGCTTTCTTTTTGTTCAGGAAAAGCTTCCAACATTTCTCTTTGGACATCTTCATCTGGATCTAAAACAACTTCTGCTTGAACACGGACCCATTGATCCTTTTGGATCGCTGAAAGCTCAATTTTCGGATTTTTCAAAAGTTATTGCGCCATCTTCTTTTTTAGACCCGTCTGAAAATAAAATTTACGTTGATAGATCAATTGCGTACTCATTGGTCGTACATGGGGCTGTCCCTGATCATCGGTGGCTAGAAACCATACCCCTGCTTTTTTTAAAAATTCATAAAGTTCGCCCATTTTGTTTCCTTCTTTATTCCAAACACATCATCAAGACAAATCCCAGTGCAAAACAAATCGTTCCCCAATTCGAATGCGCTCCTTCACTCATTTCGGGAATCAATTCTTCCACGACTACATACAACATGGCTCCAGCCGCAAAGGCCAAGAAAGAAGGCATCAATGGAACGATCCAAGCGGATAACCAAATTGTCAATAAAGCACCGACTGGTTCTACGGCTCCAGATCCAACCCCAGCTAAAAAGGTTTTCCATCGTGACATACCAGCGGCTTTTAGAGGCATGGATACGATCGCTCCTTCCGGTACATTTTGAATGGCAATCCCCATCGCTAATGCGAAGGCACCGGCTTGACCAATGGCAGAGTTTGATAACCAACCGGCATATACGACGCCCACCGCCATTCCTTCCGGAAGATTATGAAGCGTGACCGCTAATAAAAGTTTGGTTGATTTGTTTAAAGACGTATGTGGGCCTTCTTCTTGATCATCCATATGCGTATGCGGGATCACAACATCCAGCAACAACAAAAAGCCAATCCCTAATAAAAAACCAATCGCAACGGGCCATACCGTTTTGGCTTGTGCTAATGCTGGTTGTAGTAAGCTCCAAAAACTGGCAGCGACCATGATGCCGGCAGCAAAACCAGTCAGCATCCGTTGGCTGGTTTGAGAAAGGGGCTTACGCATAAATAGGACAAAAGAAGCACCTATGGATGTTCCTAAAAAAGGAATCAAAAGACCTTGGATAATTTCTCTGTTCATACTTCTAGATTACCATATCTATTGTAAAAAGTAGATGAAGACATAAAAAAATCGCCAATTGGCGATTATTTTTCTATTGGTGGAGCGTATCGGGATCGAACCGATGACCCCCTGCTTGCAAAGCAGGTGCTCTCCCATCTGAGCTAACACCCCATGGTATAAAATTGAATGGTGGGCCTGAATGGATTTGAACCAGCGACCTCACCCTTATCAGGGGTGCGCTCTAACCAACTGAGCTACAGGCCCGCGATAATCGCCGAAGCGATATTCTATAAAAAATTGGTGGAGCGTATCGGGATCGAACCGATGACCCCCTGCTTGCAAAGCAGGTGCTCTCCCATCTGAGCTAACACCCCATGTATATGAAAGCCAACAAAATCAATGGTGGGCCTGAATGGATTTGAACCAGCGACCTCACCCTTATCAGGGGTGCGCTCTAACCAACTGAGCTACAGGCCCGCTTGTTGACTGCCTAATCATATTACCATTTGCGATATTTGATGTCAACACAATTTTTCACTTTTTTTAATAGATACTTAGAAAGGAAATCACTAAAAACAAAAGAAAAAATAAAATGATCGAAACTTGACGAAAAGCAAGGCGAAATACCGGATAGGCATTCTTTTCCGGCAAGGGTCGTAGATCGAACAAGCCTACGATGCCATAGCCAACCAACACACAGACAATCAAAGCGCGCAATCCCATAAAGTGGGTCATATAATTCAGGCCAATCGTAATGCCATTAAACAACATATGACATACCATATTCAGGGAAAGATTCCGATGTTTCCAATAGACCATGCCCAACAAGATTCCTGTAAACATATGCATGATGCCTTGGGTAAAGTTCATATGCATCCAACCAAATAAAACGCCACTAAAGACAATCGCAAATACCGCACCATAAGGCATGAGGCTTTGTTCAATCTCTCCACGAAATAAGATTTCTTCGCAACAAGGCGCAATACATACAGCGGAAACCAGCATCAAAACAATATAGAAAGGTCCATGATAGGTGGTCAATCCTCCATCCATAAAATGAAGGCCCAATGCCATTTGGATCAGTGTTAAAAGCATGGAAAAGGTAATCGTGATCGTAAACATCGAAGCTACGGTCTTGATGACTGTCTCAAAAGAAAAATCCCATCGAAATTGGGCCTTGGTCCATTCGACCTTCAATGCTTTTTTACCAATCCAAGCTGTTCCTCCCGTTGTCAATATGGTCAACAAAAGCAGACGAACCCCTGCATAGGTTTCTTGATTGATAGAAATATAAAAACGCATATACAACAAACGCAATACCCATCCCAATAGGATCTGTGCAAAGGCAAAGCCAAGCAATAACCAACCAATATGCCGGACTTGGCGTGTTAGATCTTTCCATTTAGTGAAAACTGGTGGCATAGTATTCCTCCTATTGATATTTGGCACGCCATTGATAATATTCTTCATCTTTCTTCTCATCAATGGTCACTTCTTCTTCATACAGCCCAAAATGAGCTTGGGGATAGAGTTCCCAGAAATCTTGATACGAGACCACACTGTGCCAATTCGTATTTTGAAGACAAATCTTTTCTGCTTTTAAGCACACAAGCGTTCCATCTTCCATGATGACAAGAACATGACCTGCTTTTAGATATTCCATAACTTGGTTTGATTCAATGACTTTCATAGTACCTCAAAATAAAGGCTGGAAATTCCAGCCTATCGATTATTCATAATGTTCTTTTAATTCTTGGAAATAGCTCTTTGGATGCGCACATACTGGACATTTTTCTGGTGCATTCGGTCCCACAAATACATGTCCACAATTCAAGCAGATCCATACCGTATCTGGTGCTTTCTTGAACATCGTATCGTCTTCAATTTCTTTGGTCATTGCTTTGTAACGCGCTTCATGATGTTTTTCCACTTTCGCTACGCCATCGAATAAACGAGCAATTTCATCAAAGCCTTCTTCACGAGCCGTCTTGGCAAAACCAGCATACATATCGGTCCACTCATAGTTTTCACCAGCCGCTGCATCTTTTAGATTTTCAGTCGTTGTTGGAATGGCACCCCCATGCAAAGCTTTAAACCACAATTTCGCATGTTCTTTTTCATTGCCTGCTGTCTCCAAGAAAATATTTTGGATCTTTACATATCCATCTTTCTTGGCTTGCGAAGCATAATACTGATACTTGATGCTTGCTTGACTTTCACCCGCAAAAGCTGTCTGTAAATTTTTTTCTGTCTGAGAACCTTTTAATTCCATAAAATCAGACCTCCTCTTTTTGTTTATTATACCATTTTTTTAGTCATTGGAAGCCCAATTTGGAATTTCTGTCCCCCTCCGGATCAATACCGCTTTTTGAAAATCCGTTTGATTTAAAAATTCCATGATGGCCAGTGTTTCGTCTTCATCACAGCCCACTAAAAATTTCACAACACAATCTTTCTTTAAGATATCGGCACTAATGACCAATGCATCGACCCGATTGGTTTTTTTGGATCCTTTATAAATATGAATGGGATCCGTGGATGGATCAATCGTATCGGTCAAGATTCCATAATCAACTGGATAGATCAAATTGGTGAATTGTTTATGTTTTGATCCTTTTGGATAATCAATCTGAATCGAACTGGACAAAACCAAAGTATCTACCTTTTGCCAAAATAGCGCATTATTTTCAATCTCTTGCATAAATCCTCCCGAAAACGTGTACATTTATTATAGCATTACTGAAACAGTTTTCAAGAAATGTAAATTTATTGTGCGCTGCTTTCAACAAAATCCCAGAAGTCTTCATATTCAGCTTGTTCAAAATCGATTTGTGACGTGTTGTTCCACAAACCAACTGTCTTATCCGTATCATTGAAACCAATGGCCGCTTGTTTGACCTTGCCTTTTTTTATCGCATACAAAGCCGGTGTATACATGAAATACGTTACAATCTGAAGTAAAGCTTTGCCATCTTTGGTTGAAGAGATCAAATGATCGGCATCTTCGGTTTCTTTTTGAAAACCAAAATCCGTGGAATCCACCACATAAATAGTGAGATTTGGATGTTCGCCCTTGGTTTTTTTGATATAGGCATTTAACTTCTTACAAAACTGACAACCATCTCGTTCCACCATAAACACAAACGTATCTTTATTTTTGATCTTTTCTTGGAGCTGACTCACCGTAATATCTTTGGTCTGAAATGCTTTTTTCGACTGACAACCCACCAAAGAAAGGAATACAGCGAAAACACATACGATTGAAAACAAACGTTTCATATTGATCACTTCCTTAATCCATCGACTAATTTGGTCATGCTATATGCCAAAGCTTCGAGTTTTTCTGGCCCTTGGGCTAATGCTTGATGAAAAGACATCGCTCGATCTGCGGTTGAGAAAATGCCGATCATTCCCGTTTGATACATCTCTTGATACCCTTTACCTAAAGCACCTGATAAACAAATGACGGGTTTGTCATAGCGATTGGCCAATTCACAAACGCCAAAAGGAACTTTTCCATACATCGTTTGCGCATCGGTTTGTCCTTCGCCGGTTATCACCAAATCACAATCACGCACATCTTTTTCCATATGATTCGTTTCCATCAATAAGGAAATCCCGGCTTGTTGGCGGGCATGGAAAACCCCCAATAAGATTCCGCCAATACCCCCAGCAGCACCCGCTCCTTCATAGGCATCGATATCCACATGAAAGGTTTGTTGGACCTTATCCCGATACAAACGCATCCAATGATCGATCTCTTTCATTTGATTGTTAAAGATTCCTTTTTGCGCCCCAAAAATATACGTAGCCCCTTCTGGACCGAGTAGATGATTTTTCACATCGCAAGCCACGATGATCTCTATATGTGGCCGTTTAAATTGGCGCTTATCGATATAGGCAATTCGTCGCAAACCATAAACACCTGGTTCCAATTCGTTGCGTTTTTTATCATAGAATTTGACACCAAAAGCACAAAGAATGCCCATGCCACCATCGTTGGTAGCACTACCACCCAGACCAATGACCAATGTCTTTGCCCCTTTATGAATGGCATCCTTGATCATCAAACCAACACCATAGGAAGAAGCAACCATCGGATTTCGCTTTTCTTTGGATGTCATATTCAAGCCAATACAACTAGCCACATCCATGACGGCCACTGATCCATTATAGGCATAGTGTGCTCGAATCGGTTTTCCATAGGCATCCACCGTATGACAGGAAACCATCTTGCCATGGATCACATCACAAAAAACTGCAGCCGTTCCTTCGCCGCCATCCGCCATGGGATATTTCACACAAATATGCTTTGGATTGGCACGAAGAATGCCAGCTTCAATGCGATCACAAGCTTGTGATGATGTCATACATCCTTTATAGGAATCACTCGCAATGACAATTTTCATATTTTCAGTTTACCATAGAAAAGATTGAGTTCAAAATCGCGATACTATATAATGAAAAGAGCTTATATGGAGGCATACGTATGGCCAAAAAACATGTATTGATTGGCGTTTGTGGTGGCATTGCCGCCTACAAAGCTTGTGATCTTGTAAGCACGCTTTCCAAACGCAATTTCGAAATAAAAGTAATGATGACAGAACATGCAACGCAATTTGTTCCCCCACTATCTTTTGAAGCCTTGTCCAAAAATCCAGTCGAAACTGACTTGTTTCATGATACAAAAGATCCCATTGCGCATATCAGTTTAGCCAATTGGGCCGATATTGTCGTATTGGTACCTGCCACTGCCAATGTGATCGCGAAAGTGGTCCATGGCATCAGTGACGATCTGGTATCCACCACCTTTTTAGCTTGTACATGTACCAAATTGATTTGTCCAGCTATGAATGTGGATATGTATGAAAATCCAGTGACCCAAGAAAATATCCAAAAAGCCAAGCAATTGGGCTATCAATTTGTGGAACCTGTAGTGGGGCATTTAGCTTGTGATGCAACGGGCAAAGGCAAATTAGCACCCGTATCCGCTATGGTCGATCGGATTGAACAATTGACCCATCCGACTTTTTCTTTAGCTGGAAAAAAGGTATTGATCACAGCCGGTCCGACCCAAGAGCCATTGGATCCGGTTCGTTTTCTTTCCAATCATTCTTCCGGAAAACAAGGTTATGCGATCGCACAAGCTGCTAAAGATATGGGGGCACAAGTCACGCTTGTGTGTGGTCCTTGTGCATTAACGGATATTCCTGGTGTCGAAATGATCCATGTTCAGACGGCGCAGGAAATGTTTGAAGCGGTAAAAAACACTTATGAAGATGCGAATTATATCATCATGGCAGCCGCTGTCGGTGATTATCGACCCGAAGTGGTTTCGAATCAAAAAATTAAGAAAGCGGATGCTTGTATGGAATTGCGTCTAATAAAAAATCCCGATATCTTAGCTTTTGTTGGTCGTCACAAGACGCATCAGATTCTTTGTGGCTTTGCGATGGAGACCCAAGATCTCGAAAAAAATGCGCACCAAAAGTTGATCGATAAAAATTGTGATCTTTTGATTGGCAATAACTTATTTGTGGAAGGAGCCGGTTTCCAAGGCGATACCAACGTAGTCTGTTTGATTACCAAAGATTCCATCGATCAACTGCCAAAGTTGACGAAATCGGAATTAGGATATAAAATTCTAAAGACTATGTCGAAACTAGAAAAGGAAAAATAATGCCTATGTTAGTGTGTATCGATATCGGGAACTCCAATATCACATTGGGTCTGATCAATAAGGATCAAATCGTGGGTAAATATCGTTTAACGACCAAAGCGCGTCGTTCCAGTGATGAGTTTGGGTTGATGTTGCAGTCCTTTATGCAAAGAGAAAATATACAAAAAGAAGATATTGATGATGTCATCATCACTTCTGTTGTGCCCAAGGTCATGCACTCTTGTCGCAATGGTGTTTTTAAATTCTTTGGGATCGAGCCCATCATTGTTCGACCGGGCTTAAAAAGTGGAATCAGTGTTCAAATGGAAAACCCACGCAGTGTCGGTGCTGATCGAATCGTCGATTGTGCCGGGGCCTATTATCATTATGGCGGTCCGGTATTGGTCATCGATTTTGGTACGGCAACCACGTATGATTTTGTGGATGAAAAAGGTCGGTTTCGTGCCGGTGTGATCAGTGTCGGCATTGAAACGGGTGCTTTGGCATTGACCAACCAAACCGCACAGTTACCAGAAATCGAAATTCGCAAACCAAAGACCATCATGGCTCGTAATACGCAAAGTGAAATGGAAGCAGGTGTCTTCTACCAATATTTAGGTGGAGTGGAATATACGATTCGCCAATTCCAGAAACAAGCCGATACTCCTCAACCCATCAAAGTTGTGGCCACGGGCGGTCTAGGCCGCATCATTCATGCCCATACCCCATTGATCGATACATACGATGCCGATTTGATCTTCAAAGGCTTAAATATCATTTATAAAAAAAATAAACCAATCAAAGAATAGAAACTTTGATTGGTTCTTTTTTTATATGGAAGCCGCTAATATAGCAGCAGCCGTACCATCGGCAGCCGCTGTTGTTAATTGACGCACATTTTTCGTACGCACATCACCTGCCACAAAAATATTTTTTACATTGGTTCGTGTATCTTCTCCCGCTTGGATATAGCCGCTTTTGTCCAAATGGACAATGCCTTCCAACAAGCTGGTTTCTGGTTGCATACCAATGGCCACAAATAAGCCATCTACCGCTAACGAACGCTTTTCTTTCGTTTGCACATTTTGAAGCGCAAGACCCGATAGTTTTCCCTGCTTTTCCTCTAAGCCACAAATGATCGTATTTGTGATGGGATGAATGTTGTCGATGGTTGCTAATTTTTCCTGTAGGACCGTTTCGGCTCGATATGTATTCCGACGATGGATCAAATAGACTTCTTTGGCAATCGATGATAGATAAATGGCATCATCCAAGGCAATATTACCACCGCCATTGACAGCTACCACTTTATCTTTAAAGAATGCCCCATCACAATTGGCACAATATGAAATGCCATGTCCAATCAGTTTTTCTTCATTGGCCAGGCCCAAATGACGATGGCTCGCTCCACCTGCATAGATCAAACTCTTTCCGGAATATGTATCTTGTGCCGTTTGGATCGTGACACGATTTTCTTCGGGAACAATCTTCACAACTTCTTCATAGACAAAATGAGCACCGAGATCCATGGCTTGTTGATAGAGCTTAAAACCTAGATCAGCCCCATTCACCGAAGCCATGCCCGGATAATTTTCGATTTCATTGGCCGTAATGATCTGACCACCCGGTGCATTTTTTTCAAACACGATGGCTTGTTTTCCTGCGCGTTGAATATATATGGCAGCAGTTAGACCGGCAATGCCAGCCCCAATGATCAATATGTTATTTTTATTCATAGGATCTACCTCCTTGTGCTTTCATCGTATCGAAAAATCGAACGTTTACCAAGTGGAATGCCCATCAATCGAACTTCTGGTTCCAATTGGATCTTTGTGTGGGCATAGACCTTCTCTAGGATGGTTTGGATCGCACAAGATACCGAATCCATGGTTGCTCCTTCATTGATCAAGATCAATGGACTGTCTGGATACATGCGTATCCCTTGAAAATGAAATCCCTTGGGCCACAAAGTCTTTAATATTGATCCCGTTGATATTTTGATATGATCTGCTGGCAAATCAAACATCTTCAAAGTAGGAAATTGTTTTTGGAGCTGGATGGCTTGGCTTTTGGCAACGATCACATTGCGAAAAAAAGAGCCACAACTTGGATAGCGTTGCAGATTCGGAATGCGATGGAATCGTTGATCTACTATTTCTGACCGTTTTTGAACAAGTGCTTGTTTCGATCCTTTAATCAAAGAAACAACCACCGATTGAATAAACCAACGTTGGGGATCTTGTTGAAAAATAGACGTTCGATATCCCATACCCAATTCAGCTTTTGAAAATGTTTTTATTTGATGCGTGAAACGATCATACACTTGGACCGATTCAATGACATCTTTTAATTCATGGCCATAAGCCCCTGCATTCATCATGGCAGCTCCACCTAAGCTTCCTGGAATGCCCGATAAAGATTCCATGCCTTGGTACCCATTTTCTACGCTCCTTTGAATAAATGCGTCCATATTTTGACCGGATTGGATGCGAATGCGTACACCCTGCACGGTTTCCGATTCCATTTGCCAACCCATCATTTGATTGATCAGCCAAACATCTTGGGCCTTTTCCTTTCCTACCAACGTATTGGTGCCTCCACCTAAAATCGAAGCATTTGGATATAAGTGAAAGATATCTTCAATTTCTTGATCCTTTTCGACAATGATGGCCGTATGGATGATAGGTCCCATACGAAATGATAAATACGTGGATAGATCAAAATGTGTTACTGTCTTCATCTTTGTCCTCCTATATCTTTTTTATCTTAGATATTGTCTTCTGTCTTGTGATTTGCTCAAAAAAAACTGTGTCCTGCTAAAACAGAACACAGCCAGGGGGAAATTCACGATGATTTTTGCTCAATCTCTGAAAGATCTATAAGATCATGAATGCCCAATGGGTGTTGAAAAACTTTCGTTGGCTTCGCACTGTTCTCCTTATCCTGCATTCGGCTTTATTGCGATGCATATGGAAACAGAAATCGTTTTTGTTTCATGCCTAAACGATCATCCCTCCTATCTTCACTATACCTTTTTTCTCCCATAAAAAAAGTACCCCTGGGGTACTATTGCTTCTGTTTATAGGCATCCAATTTGTCTTTCTTACAAATCTTGGTGAACGGACATTGTTCACACTTAGGATTACGGGCTGTACAAAGATAACGACCAAAAAAGATAAAATCATGATGGGCTTGATTCCATCGATCGCGATCAATCTTTCGTTTGAGCTTGGCTTCCACTTTTTCCACCGTATCATAAGGTTTAGCCAATCCCAATCGTTTACTCACCCGATCCACATGGGTATCCACCGCAAAACTAGGAATCCCAAAAGCTACACTGCGAACCACATTGGCCGTCTTTCTTCCTACGCCCGGCAAAGATAACAAATCCTTATAACTGGAAGGAACGATGCCATCGTATCGTGCTTCCAATTCTCTGCTTAAATTTAAGATGGAATGGGCTTTATTTCGATATAAACCAATCCGTTTGATGTAGGGGATGATGTCTTTGACTTCGGCTTGTGCCATGGCTTTGGATGTCGGATATCTTTCAAACAAAGCTGGTGTGACTTGATTGACCGATGCATCGGTGGTTTGGGCCGATAAAACAACCGCTACCAACAATTGAAACGGAGTTTCATGGATCAATTCACATTGGGCATGCGGAAATATTTTTTCGATTTCATCAACAATTTCATTACCGGTCACGAATACCATCCTCCACTTCTTCCACCGTTAAGCCTTTTTGTTTCCAAGACACCAAGATCGATTCCATATAATTCAGGGATAATTTATTATAGACCACGGCTTCATTGAGCGCACAAACGACCATGCGCTCGGTGTATTTTTCTTCCAGATCAAGGATGCGTTGCATTTCATTGGGGCTTAAAGGACGACCAAATTCGGTTTCAATGCGTTCAATCAAAGATTGATCCAAAGGTTGTCCAATGTCGTCTTCATAGACGCCGTCAATATGAAAGGTCAAGGCCCCGTCATGAAAATCAATGGTCAAATAGCCTTTATCCGATAGAGATAAAAAGATTTCTTCAATCTGATCCACATCTAGCTTTGTTTTTGTGGATAGGGCTTCATGATCTATTGGGGTATGGGTTTGATTCATAAAATCAATCAATAATAAGACCATGGCTTCATCGTTGTTGACATGCAGATCTTGGAGATGATCCAAGATCCAAGTGCGATGATCCATATACGGTGCATTCCAATCCATCTTACTCATTTGGGCTCAACCCTCTTTCATAGACACGAACAAAGGTATCATAATCAATCAAGATCATTGATCCATCGCCCGTGATCACATAACAAGGATTATTATATCCATAACCGAGAACAATCGTATCGGCTTGGATACCATACTCTTTTTTTGCCACTTTCTTCGCTTTATCATAATTTAACGTGCTCATTTTTCGCGTCGTGATGACATTGCCCTTCACATTAAACCAATATAACGTTTTTTTCGTGTAGCCTTGATACGTCTTATAATCAAAAACATGCGTCGTTAATCCTTGAATGCCTTTGACTTTCTTTTCGATCTTCGCTTGATTTTGGGCTTCGACTTGTTCATGAACGCGATTGGGACCACTGATGAAAAGTGACCAAAAGATACATATCAAAAGGATCAAGACGATCCATAATACAGCAGTAAAACGACGATTCAGTCCTTTCATCCTATCCCTTCCTTTCTTATAGACGTTTGATAAAGGTTTCCACTAATTGTGCCGATTGAGCACTGGCTTTGGGTGCATATTCCGAAAATTCCATGGGATTATCATGGTGAACAGCCACATCACTCAATGCCCGGACAATGACATAGGGCACTTGGAACGAATGGGCCACTTGGGCAATGGCGCCGGCTTCCATTTCACTGCAGGCCGATTGTGGAAAATGGCTCATCAAACGATCCAGATCTTCCGTTCGTGACATAAATAAGTCTTGACTGGCAATCCAACCTACATGAAAAGAAATGCCTAGATCTTGGGCACACGATGTACAAAGATCCACCAATTTTTGGTCGGGTTCATAGACCAGACCATAGGCGTCGTCTCCATCCAATGCGGTCAAATCAAAATCGGCTTGTACCACCATTTGAGAGATGACAATATCCAAGACGTTTTGATCGGCTTTTAGACCCCCGGCCGTACCAATGTTGATAATGGCTTCTAAATCTTGTTTCATGCATAAGATCGCTGTGGCCATGGCCGCATGCGTCTTACCAATGCCCGATTTTGCGATCACGATGTCTTTGCCATGCATCGTACCATAATGCAAGGTACAGGTGGCGACTTGTTCGGTTTTCGTAATGGTCGATAGCTTTTCAATGGCTTCGACTTCCATATCCATTGCAGCAATAATTCCTATCATTTCGTTTCCTTTCTTGTACATACATAAAAATATTTTTCACCCGGACAGATACCGGGATGGGTAAAGTCCGTATCGATGGATTCAATTTCAAAATAGGGTTCCAATTGTGTTTTTAACCATTGGGGATCATAGACTCTTTGAAGGTGATGTTCCTGGATGAGTCCGGCTTTCGTATAAAACGCAAAGTCTTGATAGATCCAATCGTCTTCGCTTTCAATGGACCATTGGTATTTGGTACCATCGCAAAACTCACCCGTTTCATTCCATTCTTGGCGAAATTCTGCTAAGCGATCCAAAGCGTGGGTATCAAAGAAAAAAGTGCCATGGGGATGTAAATGATCATGGACTTGTTGAAAAAAGGTAATGACATCTTCTGGATCTAGAAGATAATTGAAGCTATCACATAAACAGGCAATCGCCTCAAACGATCCCAAGGCACTTAGGTCTTTCATGTCCTGGCAATAATACGGAATGGTTGGATCTTTGGCTTTGGCTTGATCGATCATTTGTTGCGAAAGATCCAAAGCTTGCATCGTATAGCCTTTTAAAGCAAGGGCATGAGTGATTTCTCCTGATCCACAGGCACATTCTAACATGGAACAAGCGGATTTGTGTCGTTCGATCCAAGTAACCCAGGCTTGTGTTGCTTGTTCATCTTTGACTAGATCATCATAATAGGTGGCCAACGTACTATAGATCATAGCTAGTCACCGGACAATCTGCATACAAACGATCCAAATTATAAATTTGACGTGTTTCTTTCACAAATAAATTGACCACCACATTGCCAAGATCCAATAAGATCCAAGGACTATGGGCATCGCCTTCTTGACGAATGGGGATATCAAAGCCTGCTTCTTTGACTTTTTCTTTGATGTTTTGGGCAATCGCATTATTTTGACGAAGATTATTGGCTGTGACCACAATGATATCATCCATAAATGGAGTGATATCCATACAATCGTAGTCTTTCACGAACATTCCTTTTCGTTCCAATATCGCTTGAATCACGACATCTTTTAATTCCATACTTATTTTCCTTCCTCTAAATATTTATCATTTTCATTTTTTACGGCCCAAAAGCCTTGATAAATATCGGCTTTGCATAGATCGATCAAATGGGTAGAATCATAACCTCGTAAGGGATCGGTCTTATCGGCACAAAACACGATCATCGCATAGGGATCTCTATGATCATCGCCTAAGACATGGTGATAGATGGCATTTTTGATTTGGGGATCATCCAAATAAAAGATGCGGTCCACGATTTCGCTTCCGACAAAACCATGCCATACCGGAATGGCCCATTTCTTATTTTCGGGACAAATGGCATCCATCCATTGTTCCAAATGGATTTTATCCATATTTTTAGCAATATCATGAAACAAACCAATATAGTAGGCTTTTTGCCCATCCAAGCCATTGGCCAAGGCCATTTCTTCACATAAATGGGCAACCGATACGCTGTGTTTGTAGCGATGTTGCGTTTCTCTTTCGGCAATAAAGTTTTCTATGTATAAACGATGTTCATAGATATATTGTAAGACACTGTAAGGTACATAATTCAATTTATTGCCCTTGCGAATTTCCGAACTGGATACAGGCATGGCTTCCATATGGATACACTGAATCGGATATTGGGTCTTGGCTAGCTGGCCATCTCGATCCACACAAACAAAAGAAATCAACGAAGTCAATGTTTCGGGTTCGCGCCATTGATCAAATTGTGTCAATTGATCATTGCCGATCATCCAGACAAATTCATGATCGGGATACCTTTGTTTCAAGGTCTTGACCGTATCGATCGTATAGCTTTTTCCTTCTCGTTCCATTTCCAATGTACAGACATGAAAGCGTGGATCATAGGCCATGACTCTTTGGATCATAGCCAAGCGATGGACATCGGATGTTAAGATTCGATCTTTTAATGGCGTCGATTTGGTGGGCATGAACCAAATTTCATCGCAATGAAGCTTTTGTAAACCGGTCTTTGCGATTTGGATATGGCCATAATGAATGGGATCAAAGGATCCACCAATAATTCCTACTTTCATTTCTACATCCCCAACTTATTTTCTTTGGAGCGACGATACAACACAAAGGTATGACCCACGACGTGGACGACTTCACTATGGGTATTGGCAGCACATTCAATAGCTGCTTCGCGCACATCAATGGGACTGGTCTTCAATAATTTACACTTGACCAGTTCATGGGCTTCCAAGGCTGCATCTAAGGTTTCCATCGTATTGTACGATAGGCCGTCTTTGCCAATTTGAAGGATGGCTCGATACGAGTTTGCGAGTTTCCGTAATTTTTTCTTGGTTTGTTTATCTAACATTAAATCATTGCCTTTCTAAATGTGACATTGATGCCTTTATGGACACGTACATAAATTTGTTTGATGTCGCCACTCACACAGAACCAGCCTAAGCCGTGAATGACCACATCCATTTTATCATTCCCTACCTTGGGTCCATGGAACGTATGCATACTGACCATGCTGGTATCTAAACAAGGCACCAACATTTCGTTCAAATGATCATTCCATAAGCGATCGGCATCGGCTAATTTGCCGCGATGGATCGCAATGGAGCGGGAAAAATAACCAACCACACTGGCTTTACCATTGGTGACCACATCCAAACGGGCCAAACCGGCAGCGGCAAAGGATTGGTCTTCATAGATCTGCGATACATACGGCCGAACGGGTTTGGTAGGAATGACCGTTTTTAAGTCTTTGGGTTGAAGCCATGCCAATACACTATGGCGATTTTCAATGCCAGGTGTATCATAGATCGTAAATCCTTCTTGTGGAATAGGGATCAGATCGAGCGTTGTCCCCGGATTTCGAGAGACGGTTAATTGACGGTCTTCCAACATTTGGTTCAATAAGGTACTTTTTCCTACATTGGCCATGCCCATAAAGATGATGTCTTTGCCAAAGCTATAGCGTTCAATGGCACGTTCAATTTGATGGATGCTGTGGATCCCTCGATCGGATAGTGTTTTATGTTTTTTGGATGGATCTAAAATTAGATCACCACAAATCAAGATATCACGAACGACGATTTTTTCTTCTTTGAGTCGATGATCCACAAACGCATAGATCTTTTGATCCGTCACGGTCTTAGGTAAGATATCTCGTTTGGTCAAGATCAAGACAATATCTTTGCCCGGTAATTTTTGATTGAGTCGTGAGATCATACCGCCTTCAAAATCAAAGAGATCAACGATCCAAAAGACAACGCCATCGATCGCATTGATCTTTTCGAAAGTTTGACTGGATTCAATGCCTTGTTGCATGGAAATCGTGACTTGGCCATAATGCGAGATCTTATAACATCGTTCACAATAGGTTGCATCCAGTCGGGGAACATATCCCAAGGCTTCGGGGTCTTCATTTTGAAGTTCAACGCCACACCCTTTACAATATTTGGTCATTCACAACCCTCCTTTTCTAGATTGTACTGAGGCTTTTCAAAATATTCAATTAATTTTTCGGCACTATGGATACCATCAATCGCACTGGTCACGATACCACCGGCATATCCCGATCCTTCGCCGCTTGGATAAAGGCCAAAAATTGAACTCATTCCTTGTGGATCGCGTGAAATGCGAATGGCACTGGAAGAGCGAGATTCAACCGCACTCAAGATAGCACCGGAAGAAACAAAGCCGGGTACGCGTTGTTCAAAGTTTTCTAGTGCTTCATGCAGAGCTTGATTGATGGGGTTTGAAAATAAGGTATTTAGATCCACAAATTGGGTTCCCAATGCATACGTGGGTTGGACCGCGCCAAAGGCTGTGGATATCTTATGGTCTAAATAGTCAGAGGCCAATTGGCAACAAGCGGCATAGCCATGGGCCATTTGATAGGCTTTGGCTTCTAACTCTTCTTGATAGGCTAGACCGCCCAGGATTGCTTTTCCATAATCGCTTTCATCCACTTGGACCAATAGGGCGCTATTGGCATTGGTGCCATCACGTTTGGCATAGCTCATGCCATTGATCACCGTGTGTTTGGCCTCACTGGCAGCCGGGATCACATAACCACCGGGACACATACAAAAGGTATAGACGCCTTTTTGATTGGATGCGGTATAGGTAAGTTTATAGCGTGCAGGAATGAGTCGGGGATCGTGGGCATATTCTTTCAACATGGCTTGATTGATATAGTCTTGTCGATGTTCAATGCGCACACCGATCGCAAAGCGTTTATTTTCCAACTGGATATGATGGGCATGCAACATCAAAAGGGTATCTTTGGCACTGTGTCCACACGCTAAGATCATGGCCGTACAGGGATGCCATACATTGTGGTATTGAATGGCAACCAGGTTTCCGTCTTTGACTTGGATGTCTTCTAAGGCTGTATCAAAAAGAAAGGTGCCGCCCAGGCGTTCAATTTCATTTCGACAGTTTTTAATGATTTGTACAAAGGCATCCGTACCAATGTGGGGATGTTGATCGATCAAGATTTCGGATCGAGCGCCAAAACGGACCAATTCTTCCAAGACTTTGCGACAGCGACTGTCTTTGGATCGGGTGGTCAATTTGCCATCACTAAAGGTGCCGGCACCGCCTTCGCCAAATTGCACGTTGCATTCTGGATCCAATTGGCCGGTTTGCCAAAATTGATGAACTTTTTGGGTTCTTGTATCCACTTGGGAACCGCGTTCTAGAATCATGGGATGGTAGCCGGCTTGGGCCAAGATCAAGGCCGCAAACATGCCTGCTGGGCCAAAGCCGACGACAACGGGTCGATCAATCAAGGGATGGTGGCCGCTGGATACGGGTTGGTAGTGTTCATTGGGGCGGGGTTGTACATCTTTGTGTCGTAGATACTTTCGTTCGTGTTTGACTTTGGCATCGATCACATACGAAAAGAAGATCTTTTGCGATCGGGCATCCACACTTTTGCGGTGGATGGACCAAGACAAAAGATCCTTGGTTGGCATATGTAGTTTTTTTAGAAGTTGTGCCTCTATTTCTTTTTTGTCTTCGGTGGCACATTTGACTTGAAAAACACGGATCATAATAAATTATCTAACACCGGATAGCGTTTGTGATAATGCATCACAAGGCTGGCAAAGGCTTGCGCAAAGGCCAGGGTCAAGAAATAAACGACCAAGTGTGCATGGGGTAACAACGCCAATAATATTTTTGCGAATAAGATATGTGAAGTATAAATCAATAAGGATTCATGGCGCAAGGTCATATAACTTTCCTTATAGGGTAAATTCCAGGTCAATAGGGCATTGACCATAAAATAGGTAGCTGGCACCAACAACAGATACATACTGGTCAAATCACGAAGGATGCCCATTTGATCATAGAGATGCACTTCCATGACCAATAGAATAAAGCTAATCAGCCAACCAATCATGGATACGCGATGAGGCAAACGACGGGTCTTGCTTAATAACAGGCCGATGCATACAAACATAGGGCCAAAGAAGATGCCGTCTCGTGAGGTTACCAACACTTTGGTAAAAAAGCCAAAGAAGAAGGATACATAGGGCATGGTTTCCCAAATGGGCGTATAGACATTGATCAAATAGCCGAAGATATATAAGATCAAGGATACGATCAATGCGCGTTTCATGCTGTGTTTGGTGTACAGCAGATAGACGATATAGGTAGCTAACATCAATGCGGGCAAGAACCATAAATGATAATAGGATCCATTGAATATCACATCGCGTAAATAAGCAAAGATGTGATAGATGCGAAAATTCGCATGGGCATAGTCCCAAATGGTATAGGGCAAATAAATGATGGTCCAGGTCAAATAGATCTTACCTAAGCGTTTTTCATAGTTGAGCAGTGCTTCTTCATTGGTGGACAAATCATTGGTAATTTTTCGAAAGAAGAAAAATCCCGATGCCACAAAGAAGAAAGGTACAGCCAAACGGCAAACCGTTTGGATCCAATAGGTATTGAATGTTTGTGAAACTTCATAGAATGGGTAGGTATGGATACAAACCACCAATAGTGCCGATACATATTTGGCAATATCAATGGCGCCATATCTCCTTTTTCGTCTTGCCATATTCTCTCTTTCCCCTTATCTTTTTTTCAAACGTGGCACTCGTGCGCCTAATGTGGATGCCAATTCATTATTGATCGTATGGGCAGATCGTGTGATCGCATCCATCGTCACTTGTTCTTTTCCTTGATGCCCAATGAGACAAACAATATCCCCTTCTTGTACGTTGTCTACCTGGGTCACATCGATCATACATTGATCCATACAAATATTGCCAATCAATGGACAACGTTTTCCATGGACCAACACTTCTACGCCTTGATTGGATATCAAACGTGGCAAGCCATCGGCATACCCAATGGACATCGTTGCGACTTTGGTTGGTTTTTGCGCAATAAAATGCCGTCCATACGATACGCTCATGCCGGGCTGGATCCATTTGACTACGCTCACATTGGCATAGAGGGACAAGATTGGTATAAAATCCGGTTGGGTGGCGATGGGAATTTGATCATCGCTGGTCAAGCCCAAGGGCAATAAACCGGGTCGACAATAGTCATAGCCGAGATCTTGATAGTTTAAGATGCCATAACTATTTTGTAGATGGGTCAATCCGGGATCGATCCCGTTATCTTTTAATCGATCAAGAACTTCATTAAATAAACCAATTTGCTGTTTGGTGAAAGTCGATGCGTCGATACCTAGGTCATCACTGACCGGAAAATGAGAGAAGATCCCATCCGCTTGGACATAATCCAATTGATAGGCACGAACGATATCTTCAAAATGTTTTTCTTGTGGTTGATACAAGATCCCGGTCCGATTCATGCCCGTATCTACTTTACAATGCGCATGAATGATCACATCATGGGATTTGGCATAGTCATTTAATTTGCAGGCATAGGCATACGAACAAAGCGATTGGGTAACGTTTTGTTCATGCAGATAGTGCCAATGTTCTTCGGGGGTATAGCCTAAGATCAAGATGTTCTCTTGCAGGCCGGCTTGGCGTAAGCGAAGGGCTTCATCCACGCTGGAAACGCCAAAAAAGTCAATGCCCCATGCTTGACAGGCTTTGGCAACCGTAATGTCCCCATGCCCATAGGCGTTGGCTTTGACAATCGCCATAATTTTGGTCGATCCAATGAGTTTTTGGGTTTCCTCTAAATTATGAGCGATGGCATCCGGATCGATTTCGATCCAAGCACGACTATAGCTCTCTAACATATGCCGACTTCTCTTTCCATAGCCAATGCAATCAAACGATCGATCAGAGTTGGAAAGGAAATACCGGCTTCGGCCATCATGCTTGGATAACGCGACGTGGCAGTAAAGCCTGGAATCGTATTGACTTCATTCAAGACAATCGATTTGTCGGGTTGGACAAACATGTCGACACGGGCCATGCCTGTACAATTCAAGGCACGATAGACTTGTTTAGCCAAAGTTTGGGCTTTTTCAAAGGTATCAGCATCGATGCGGGCTGGACAATAAATATGGGAGCCAACCAAATCGTATTTGCCTTCAAAATCAAACACACCGCGTGTAATCTCAATTTCATCACAGGATCCGGTCACCAGTTCTTCGTTGCCCATAACGGCACAGCCAATTTCAAAGCCTTCAATGGCTTTTTCAATCAAACATTTGCCGCGGCCATCGTATTTAAAAGCGTCTTGGACCGCATCCAAATATTGTTCTTTGGTTTCAACTTTATGAACGCCATAACTGCTTCCAGCGTTGCATGGTTTGATGATCCATGGCAAAGGAATCCGTGAAACAACGGATTCAAAAGATGGAACTTCTTCTGTTTTATATAAGCAAAGATAGTCTGCACAGGGAATGTTGGCTTCTTTACAAATGATATGCATGATTTCTTTATCCATGCACATCGCACTCGCCAATACGTCACAGCCCACACAATGGATGTTCATCAGTTCCATTAAGCCTTGGATACAGCCGTCTTCCCCGTTTTTACCGTGGACGATGGGAAAAACACAATCGATATCGATTTTCTTTTGATTGGTCAGATCAAATACACCTTGATGGATCCAAGCACAAGGTCTGGCTTGGGTTTGCCAATGGTCGTGTTCGATATCATCGATGGATCCATCATAAATATAAAAGACACCTTGTTGATCAATGCCAATCATGGTCATTTGATACAACTCGGCATGAATTTGTCGTAAGAAGCTGGCTGCGGAATGTAACGAAACACTATATTCTGAACTTTGTCCGCCAAAGATGACGGCCAGATTGATTTTTTTCATTCGTTTTCTCCTTGTTGTAAATCACTAATAATTTGGTCCATGGCCATGGCCCTGGAGCCTTTCACTAAGATAGCACAATCGGTGTTTAGAAAGGGGCGTAAAGCTTGCATCAATGATTTTTTGGAATCAAACCAAGTTCCCTGGGCTGCATCGGCTGTATAGAATGATCGATCGCCAACACAGAATACATAGTCAATGCCTAATTGATGGGCATAGGCACCAATTTGTGCGTGTAATGCTTTTTCGTTTTCTCCTAGATCGAGCATATCCGATAAAACGGCAATATGACAAGGGGTAGGAATACTGGATAAGGTATCCAAAGCAACCTTGGCACTTTCGGGATTGGACTTATACGAATCATCAATGATGGTTGCTTGACCAATCGTAATTTGTTGGGTGCGCATCTTTGTCATTTCAATATGCTCTAGTCCATATTCTATAGCATTTTCATCGATTTGTTTAGTCTTTGCCGCATAAATTACGGGTAAAGCGTTTTCAGCTTGGAAGTCGCCTAATACATTCATGGAAACGGGCTTTTTCATATCGTTACAGGTAAAGGTAATGCCATCTTTTCGATGGATGATGTCCCCCATAATATAGCTATTTCCACCCGGACCAAAAGAATGCAGCATGACATCACCACGATCGATTTCTGGCAATACCGCTTTGATTTCTGGGCATGTATGATAGAGGCAGAGTGATTTGGTATGGGTCAAAATTTCCAACTTGCCACGGGCAATATTTTCTTTGGTTCCAAAATTTTCCATATGGGCCGAGCCAATGCTGGTGATGATGGAAATATCCGGCTGTGCGATGGAGCATAAGAAGTCGATGTCCCCTTTGTGTTCCATGCCCATTTCGAGAATAGCAATTTCTACATCGGCATCCAGATCTAAGACAGTCAATGGTAAGCCAATTTCATTGTTGTGGTTGCCTTGGGTCTTTTGGGTTTTATATTTTTGAGAAAAGACCGAATACAAGATATCTTTACAAGATGTCTTGCCATTGGATCCCGTTACGCCAATGACAGTACAAGATAGACTCTTCATATAATAGCGGGCCAAATCTTGGAGGGCTACCGTAGTATCCGAAACCAAAATAAGAGGAAAATCGGGATAGGGTTTATGATCGATTTGCCAAAAAGCGGCCGTGGCTCCGTGTTGTTTGGCCGAATCTAAAAAGGTATGTCCATCCACGCGTTGGCCGATGAGGGGAATATACAGATTGCCCGGTTGTACACGGCGTGAATCAATGGATATACCAGCAATAGAAATATCCGAATCGTCACATCCAAAAAGGGATGTGTGAAGTGCATGTGCGATGGTTTGAGTGGTTGTTTGAATCATGAATTTTACTCCTTGTGCGGCTATTATAGCACATTTTAGGAAGACCATTTCAATTTCCCATTTCATCCCATTTTTCATTGGATTTTTTTCTTTTTTGATAAAAAAAGGATATATTTTTAGGTTTTTTATCCATAAAAATCCATTTTTTGCCCATTTTCACATATTTTCCCACACTTTTCACATAAATTGCGTCTTTAGGTGTGATATACTCGATATAAGCAAGGAGTAGAAGACCTTGCCTGTGTGAATCATCGATTTGATATTCATACAATTTTCTATCCCCTTAATTTTTTGGAAGAGTCAGGCACCCCCTTAGCCTGGCTTTTCCTATTTTTAGGCGTATACTAAACATAAGGAGGAGCAACGAATATGTGTATTTTTTGCGATATTGCAGCGGGAAAGATTCCCAGTCATAAATTATATGAAGATGATACGGTCATTGCTTTCTTTGACGTCAACCCAACGAGTTATGGTCATTGTTTAGTGGTTCCCAAAGAACACACGGATTCATTCTTGGATTGCCCAGCACAAGTGCGTGACCATGTTTTTGAAGTGGCACAACAACTAGCCAACAAATTAGAGGAAAGACTCCATTGTGATGGGATCAATGTGTTGACCAATGTCCATGAAGCTGCCGGTCAAAGTGTTCATCATTTCCATGTGCATTTAA
The DNA here is from genome assembly GCF_033971885.1 of Absicoccus intestinalis. NCBI lineage: Bacteria > Bacillati > Bacillota > Erysipelotrichia > Erysipelotrichales > Erysipelotrichaceae > Absicoccus > Absicoccus intestinalis. The sequence continues at coordinate 83,403 of NZ_JALBUS010000006.1, forward strand.
TTCCTCGCTATGTCAATGATGATCATGTCACGTTAGCGTTTGGTGAAATCCCACCCGTTGATTTTGATGAATTAGAGAAAAAGATGAAATAAACCGAAATGGCATTTCATGAAGCGTTATTCGAAACAAGGATAACGCTTTTTTCTTTTAGGATCATCTATCTGTGGAAATATCGAGCAGGTCCCCTACAAATGCACCTAGATATCTAATAAGAAAGCCATCTCTTCCCTTTATGTAACCCGTTTGTGTAGCTTGTTGCAGAACGATTCTGCATTTCAAAAGGCTTTACGATCCCATAGAGTTATTTGTTTTCTTGGGATAGGAATCCATAGGATTGAATGATTTCAACTTTCGTATATTAGGCCATGATCGTGCACATAATGAATGATCTTATTACAGATACAAGGATCAATGCCACAAAAAAACAGTATTAAAAAAGATGCATTTTATCCGTATGTAAAAAAGAATAATCTGGAACGAATTGGCCATGGGATCTACATCAGTGAGGATGTGTGGCCTGATGAACTTTTTATTCTTCACAAATACACCCCCCCCACCGCCGTTTTTTCTCATGAGGAGACATTGTATTATCACAATCTTATAGACCGTGAAAAAAGATCTACTAAATAAGAATCATTATGGAAATGACATTCCCATATAAGATGTGCAGCGAACGATTTGTGACATGGCACGAAGTCGTAGGAATATTGAGATTCAGGTATTCAATACAGCATGAAAGACATATGTCAAAAAGAAAGATAAGGATTTGAAAAATCTAATCACCCTTATTTCATGTAGACAAGATGATTAGGCAGTTTTATGGAGGTGCTGATTTCATATCACTTTTGTCAGCACAAATAACGAGCTAATTAGTTTCAATCTATACAGGTTTATTAAGATCCAAACATGACTACGCAATAATGTAAAAAATAGAGAGAAGGCACAGGTACCCTCTCTCCGGAAAAAGATTTAACTTTTTTGTTCTTCTTTGGCATTATAAACATATTTATTTCACGTAGTCAATCACTTTTTCTAAAAATATATAGCATGATATTAAATATGAATCTTTTTCAAAATATTCTTTATGGAATACAAATCTTTCTTTAAAAAGCTTTTCCAAATCGTTATATATATGACCTTTCATGGGTTCGCTAGTACATATATAATTAAATAAAAATAAGGAAGCCACAAAATCATGGATTATTGGATTTCGCAACAACTTTTTTCTCGTTGATTTGCTGATATTTTCTATTTTACTGATTTCATGTTGCAATTCTTTCGTTGGTGCAATGATTCCTTGTTGATTTAAGTGAGTATGTTTATACGGTATACGTAACGAATTTAATAAACAATTGTTATGTGCAGCCGCATTTCTTAGGAATTTTGCAGACCAAAGCAAAGGAAGAACTTTATCACTAATTTCTGTAGGATATTTTAAATAATATAGTTGATAAAGTTTAATAAAGTCGCCAAATGACATGACCTCCACAATAGACCAAACGCTCCATTGATTTTCATATTTTTGTATTAGATCTGCACATGCAGAATCTTTTTTCTTCTGATTTATATTTTTTTTGATAAAAGGATATTTTTCAAATAGATCATTAATGATTGTAATGCCATTTTCTTTTTCATTATTTGTAACATCACGTATCAACATTGTTTTTAATGAATGCTCAGTTGATAAGGAAAGATTAATTATAAACAATCTTAAATTGGCATCTAATGTTGATAATTCAACCAAGTATGCAAAATCTAAATTAACAAATGATCCATCTTTTTTTCGTTCGAAAGACTTAGCATATGATTTCAATTTAAAATAATAAGTATTGTAAGTTAAAAATTTTTTTGCATCGTTTTCAGACATAATTTCAAATTTTATGTTCTTAGATTTTATGTGTTCGATTTGTTCATCTATAGTTATCTTCTTTTTTTCTGTCATATTACAGACCACCTCCTATTTCACACTGTTCTAAAACACAACTTTTTCAAACAAACTTAATAGAACTTTTGTTTAAGAATGACAAGCTTTTCTACTTGTAGTAAACACAGTTCAAGATGGTCCTGTTATTCAAATAGTTTTTTGCCATTGTTTGTGAATCGATTGCTTCCATTCTTCTCAGATGCTTTCATTAAATGCTTCAATCGAATATTGTCCCTTCTCATATTGAAGGATGGTCAAACGGCAATTTTCAACTTTATCATCGTTGTTTAAACATTGTTCAAAGAAAGGTTGATCAATGATGGAAAGAAAAGATAGGATGGAAAAACAATGGGTCACACATAAAATATTGGTATTGTCTTTGGCTGTATGAACAATGGTATCCATTGTCGTATGCATTTGTTTGGCGACGATATCCAAGTTATTGCCACCAATGTCTGTCCAATCTCGCAACAAGAGTTGTTGCCAAGTTTTTCCTTCTGGTTCTTTTTTCAGTTCCAATTGGCCAAAATGCATTTCTTTTAACCCCTTGGTTGGAATGATTTCCGTTTGTTGAAAAACGTTGATCAAAGAAGCCGTTTGGTAGGCTCTTTGGCTGGGAGAACAATAAATTTTTGAAAACGGAACCGATCGTAATTGTTCACCCAATCTTTGTCCTTGTTGCAAGCCAAGTGGGGTCAATGGGGTATCGGCCCAGCCTTGCATCAATCGATCCACATTCGATTGGGTTTGTCCATGTCGAGTCAAATAGATTTTTATCATACATTCAATGTATCACTTTTTCACGAAAAAAGAACCGTCCAAAAGAACGGTTCCTTGATTATTTCATCGTGCGAATAGCATGATATCCTTGTTTAACGGCATTGATGATCTTGGTTGGACGATTGGCATCACCAACAATGTCAAAGTCGATCTTGCCATCCAACTCTTTGATCAGTTGGTTGTTGCTTCTAAAACCAGAAGCAATGATCACAGTATCGCATGGAAGCGTATGGAGATTGGCTTGATCATCTTGATAGATAATGCCATCTTCTTTGATTTCGACCACTTTGACACCACATACTTTTCGGATGTGTTTTTCATCGATCATGGCACGTAAAGCTTGGTCATTGTTCTTACAATGATCGGCAATCTTTAAAATATCTGGCAGCATTTCAACGATGGTCACATCCTCGGCTTTTTCGGCCATGAAACAAGCCGTTTCACAACCAACCAAGCCACCACCAATCACAACAACGTGTTTGCCTGGTTGTACGTTTCCTTCTAGGTATGCCAAGGATTCTTTGGCATGTTCAATACCTTTGATTGGTGGCATAAAACTATGGGCACCTGCAGAAAGGATGACTTTATCATAGTGCTTGGCTAATATTTCTTTGGCTGTTGCTTCTTTATGGAAAACAACTTGTACGCCTAATTTTTTCATTTGTGTTTCATAATACGTAATCAAACGAAGCACATCGTGTTTGAATGGTGCGGTTCCAGCTCCCCATAAATTACCGCCAACACGATCCTTCTTTTCCCATACTTCCACGTGATATCCGCGTTTGGCTGCGGTAATAGCGGCTTCCATGCCACCAGGCCCAGCACCAACGATCAACACATTTCGATGGGTATCTTGGGTTTCTGGTAAGGCAAAGGTATCTTCTTCAAAACAAGTTGGATTGACCGAACATACAGGATGGGTACCATTAAAGGCTGAATTTAGACATTCGTTACAACCAATGCAAGGAACAATGTCTTCGATGTTTCCCTTCTTTACTTTTTCTGGCCAATATGGATCGGCAATTTCTTGATGGCCAAGGGCAATTATATCGCAAATATCATCTTCGATCATGGATGTAGCCACACTTGGATCAAATAATTTACCATGTCCCATGACAGGAATCGATACACTGGCTTTGATCTTTTTGATCATTTCGACATTATAGGCATGTTTTTGATAAACGGTTGGAATGGCTTGATACCAAGCTTCATAGACACCGCGATCACAATGTAGGATATCCACACCCGCTTCTTCAAAGATCTTGGCCATTTGAATGCCTTCATCCAAGGTGCGGAATCCTTCAATGCCTTGGTCGGCCGTAAATTTAACACTGATAGGCATCTTTCCATTGGTATATTTACGAATGGCAGCAATGCATTCCAATGGAAAACGCATGCGATTATCAAGGGATCCTCCATATTCATCGGTCCGATGATTCCATTGACTACTCATAAACTGATCCAATAAATAGCCACCATAGGCATGCAGTTCGACCATGTCACCACCGGCTTTATTCACTAACCAAGCTGCAAAGCCAACACGATCTGCTAGATAATGAATATCTTCCACTGACAAGACTTGGCATTTGATCATAGGTGCCCAAAATTCTTCAATTTCACTGGCCGAATACGGTGGATTGGCAGGATTGGGAACAGCCACACGACCGGCACCAGGACTTAATTGGAAACAAACCTTCGCTCCATAGGCATGGACCCGATCAACGAGCATGGCCATGCGTTCGACATGCGCTAATGAAGAAATTTCTGGGCTTGGGCGTTTGCCATCATACTTGGTACTCACTACATTCGCACCGGTCATGACCAAACCCACGCCGCCTTTGGCACGTTCTTCAAAATAACGAATGGCATTCAACGTATACGAACCATCGGCTTCGTAGTTGGTATGCATCGGTGCCATCGCAAGGCGATTTTTCAGACGAAGATTGCCAATATACATAGGACTAAATAAATTTGACATACTCATTTCCTCCATTGTTTACTATATATAGATTATCATTTACTCATAGTAAAGTAAATGATAAAACATTGCACACCTTACTAATTTTTAATATTCTTAAAGTATGAAAAACAAAACCACAAGAGAAGATATCTTACACGTTGCCTATGACTGTTTTAAAGCCAAGGGATTTGATGAAGTCAGTGTCGATGACATTTGTAGAAAAGCAGGAATCACTAAGCCCACTTTTTATAAATATATTGATTCCAAAGAATCCATTTTAACGTCTTATTATGATGAAGTCTGTCAAGATATCTATTTGCACTTTTCCCATATCGTCCAAGCCGATACCTATTATGAACAATTTCACTTATTTTATGACATGATCATCGATCGTTCCATTGAACTTGGACCAAAATTAATTGCGAAGATGTTAGACCTGAATTTGTCCAAAGATTTCAATAGTTTTGCGACCAGAGATCAACTCTCAAAAATTGTGGAAGTGTTCATTGATAAAGGAAAAAAAGCCAATGAATTCCAATCCAGTGAAGATACCAAAACACTCTATGATGCATGTAATTTTGCATTCCTAGGCTTGGAATACAAATGGGCTGTTAAACAAGGCCAATTAGATTGGAAACAAGCGTTTTATCAAATAACGGATGCCATCTTGCAGGCAAATCCGGTATAAAGCGTGAAATCATGGATTGTATTACCAATGATGACGATGACTAGGATGGTAGTTGATGTCTGTACAAAGATAAGATACTCTCAAACCTAAAGTATTTTTCATATTGGAAATAATCCGTATTTTTGAAGTTTTAACCACAAAATTTTTGAATATAAATGGATCAGACAGGAAAATGGATATGGGATACAAACTCAAATTTGTAGCATTGATTGATGATTTGAATATCTAGACTTCAGGAGGATATTATTATGAAGCTTTATTACATCCTATTTGATTTGATGATGGCCATTCTTTTCTTTTTGATCGGGATATACTTTTATAAATCCAACGGAAAAGCCGCTAATTTTTTAACGGGCTATAATATGAAATCCATAGACGAACGCAAAAAATTCAATGAAGATACATTATGTAAAGACTATGGGAAAAAGATGATGTTGTGGGCTATTCCTTTTTTGATTGGAATTGGCATTGATATATACTCTCCTGGTAAGGGAATACGCATTGCATCCATACTATGGATTATACTATTTCTTCAATTCTTGATAGAAAGACATAAACGAGAAAGTTAATTTTTAGGAATGAAATAAGATTGATTATGAAATAGATGGATCGTAATAAGAGTATGATTCAATTATGGTTATCAAAAGAATTTTAAGCAAAACTTGGCATCGATGTTATGGGATGTGAGGTCGTGGAGGAATCGTCACATGAAAACGATTGCATATTACCTGAATCTTCCCTATCGATTAGAAATGGTTCCAGATCCAGGGATGTTGCTCGCTATCCTGAACTAACTGGTTATATTTCGGTTGGGGAAACTTAGACTCTGTTGTAAAAAATATGGAAGATGCTAAAAGAGCATGAATTGAAGCAGCATTAGAGGAAAGAAGAAAAATCGAAGACCCTGCTTCGCTCGAAAATTATTCTGGCAATTCAAACTAAGAATACCTAAGAAGGTGTAAGTATGAATCAGTATTGTGTGTATCTACTCTCTAAGAATGATGCTTTAAATAAAGTGTAATTAGCAATGAGATACTGGGTGAAAACTGGGTGTCAAACGCCTAGAAACAATGGATCGTATTGATTGGAGCATAATAATATCCTTTCGTTTGACACAGTAAGACTGGTCATATAATGCGAAATTTTGGCCACATACATATAACGTATGGGTTCACTGATATTTTATATCCGAGCGTCACTATGGGTCTATCTTATGCAAATGGGATAGGCCAATTCTTTTATAACATAAAAAACATCACCATTGGTAGATAAAAAATGGCATTGTATCCAATAATTTAAACTGTGCTCTTAGAGATGAATTCAGTAAGAACACAGTTTTTTTACATTAAAGGAAACTACTTCCAATGAATTTCTTTTGGATATTCCCAACTGGCTAATTCTTCTTGTGGAAAGGCATTAGGTTCTTTACCACCCGATACTGCCAATGCATTGAAATACAATTGTGCTAATTCTTCCACATAGGCTGCTTTTAAATACGCTTCATAAATGTTTCTAGAATCAAAGCCAACAACACCATGTTTTTCCATCAAGAAACATTCAGATTCTTTGGCGGCATTCACAATAGAATTTGCCAAATCTACAGTGCCTGGGCGGCCATAAGGAGCCACCGGAATACGTCCTTTTGTAACGCCAAGGTTGGCAACTTCATATACAATTGCTGGAATAGGCTTATTCAATAACGCAAAAGTTGTTGCATACACAGAATGGGTATGTGCAATGGCCATCGCATCGGGACGGGTTTCATAAATCTTTAAATGCATCAAGGCTTCACTGGTTGGTTTTAAACCCGAAAGATTCTCTAGAACACAGGCATTCTTATCCATGACGACCATATCGCGTGGTGTTAATAATTCTCGATCCACACTTGTTGGTGTAATCACAATATATCCTGTTGCTTGGTCTCTTGCTGAAAAATTGCCAGATTTATGCTTACAGAGACCTGTTTGTTGGGCTCGTTTTGCGATTTCACAAACATCTTTTTTTAAATTTTCTAACATCGTTTTCTTTCATAGATCATTTTAAGCCAAAATGATCCTTTAATTCTTGTACATTTTCATCGCTCATACTATGAATAATATTGGATTTCACCAATACATAAATATGAGCATTTTTATCAATAGCTTCGATTAATCCAATTGCATCCGCAATGGAAGCACCACTTGAGAAAATACCATGAAATGGCCAAATGACCACTCGTTTATTTTTCATTTTTCTAGCTGTGGCTGGTCCGATGGGGCCTTCTCCACATACCATCCATGGTAATACAGATACGCCTTCAGGGAATACAAGTGGACATTCCGAATTCATTTTCCATAACGTTTTGGTGAATTCTTCTTCATCGAGACTATGGATCATCGTCATCGCATTTAAATATGTTGGATGGCAATGCATCACAATTTTATTCTTTGGATCATCGGCCAATCTGGCTCGATGGCACAACACATGAGCGGGTAATTCACTGGTTGGTGATCCCGTGCCATGATCAAATCCCCATAAAATATCGTAGCTATTTTCTTTAAAACGAATAATTCCTAGATCTTTTTCGTATCTTTTTTTCATCGTTCGAAAGGCTGCACCTGATCTTGTGATCATGAATGTCTTGCCTTCAAGTCCTGACGTATCAAAATCAACTTTTACAGTTTTTATGCATTCTAAATAGTCTTGAATTTGATTGAGTTCTTTTTCATCCAACAAATAACTGATATTTCCTGCATGATATTCGCCCCAACCGGCGGACCAAAAATACTGACAGGCATCGACAAGATCAGACACAAAATCCACATCAATAATACGCATCACATTATTTCCTTTCTTTGGTTTTTATTGTTTTCCGTTTTCGTGAAGATGGAATTCCTTCTTCTTGTCTATATAGAGAGATACTTCGACGTGAAACGACAAATCCCTCTTCTTCTAATAGCTCTCTAATTTTTTCATCAGAAAAAGGATGTTCTGGATCTTCATATTTGATCATTTCTTGGATCTCATCTTTAACCATTTGAACAGAAGATAAGGGTTGTCCTTGTTTTTCATAGCTTCTGGGAATCAACATTTTTAATGGAAATGTACCATATTTGTTTTGAAAATACTTATTACTCGTTGCGCGACTAATCGTTGAAGAATGGATATCTAAAGCTTTTGAAATATCCGATAAACGGATTGGTTTTAATGCGAAAAGGTTTCCTGTATAAAAATAGTCTTTTTGATAATCCACTAGAAATTCAATGATTTTTTGCAGCGTAATTTGCCTTCTTTGGATGCTGTATTGTAACCACTTAAAGTCGTGATACTTCTTTTGTAGAAATTCCTTAGACTTTGCATCAAAAGAATTAGTTTTGTAGGCATCATAGTTTTCCGTATTTAATTGCAACTTCTTTTGTGCTCGCGTATTAATTTCAATATGTAAATGTCCATCTTCTTCATAAACATATACATCGGGCACAATATATAAAGTCTTGGTATTTACTTGGAACCCATTAGCTGGAATGGGTTTCAACGATTGAATGATTTGTAAAGCATTTTTCACTTCATCAACCGTTGTATGTTCGTCTATCGCAATTTTTTGATAATACCCAGAACCAAGGTCTTCCAAATGATCCTTTACAATATGTTGGGCTAATTGTGTATCTGCTCTTTGTTCAAGTTGATATAATAAACAATCTTTTAAATCTCTCGAGCCCAATCCTTGTGGATCGCAGCTTTTGAGGATCTCTAAATACTGTTGTAACTTATTCTTTGAAATGTTTAAAAAAGCGGCCAGCTCATTTTCAGATTCATTTAAATAGCCTCTAGAATCCAAGGATTCAATAAGGAATTGAAAGATTTTCTTGTCTTTTTCATCATGGATTAAAGGAGAAAGTTGTGAAAACACATAGTCCATGAGATCATTCTTATTTTTATCTTCCCAATCAAAGGATTGCTGTTCTTCTGTATTCTGTTTTTTAATGATCTTAAAATCCATCTCTTTCGTTTCCGAAGATATTTTATTTTCCTCTATTTCTGAAAACGGATTATCCACCAAGCTTTTTTCAATATATTCTTCCAGATCTTGCTCATTTAATTTCAAAATTTCCATGGAAGGAATTTGCTTGATCGATAGTTTTTGTTTCTGTTTTTGAATAATTTTTAATTGTTGTTTCATGACATTCTAGTTCCATGATACGACAATTTTTCTAATTCCTAATCGTAAACAATGCAATTTTTGATCACTTTACCACTGGCATGTTCCAGAATGGCTTGTTCCGTTTCTTCAATCGGATATTCATTCTGAACAAAATCATCAGCTTTGATGGCACCCATCTTTAATAATTCAAAAGCCCCATTGACCACTTGTGGCGTTGTATGGAAAACACCTTTCATCGTTAATTGTTGATAATGGAATTTATTCGTATCAAATGTTACCGTTGAGCCTTTTTTCGGACCACCAAAGAACAAGACTTCACCTCCTGGGCGTGCCATATTAGCTGCAATTTCCCAGACTTGCGCTAATCCTGTTGCTTCAATAGCTGCATCGACACCGCGTTTTTCTGGTGTTTGATCAATGACCGCTTGGGCTTGATCTTCTACATCCTTAATATTGATTACAATTTCTGCCCCTAATTTTTTTGCCGTTGCCAATCGTTCGGGATTCATATCACAAGCAATAACTCTGGCTCCACGTAATACACACATTCTGACAAACATTAAACCAATTGGGCCACATCCATTTACACATACTGTATCACCCATATCAAAATGAGTCATTTCTGTTCCATATAATGCACATGCTAATGGTTCCAACAAAGCCGCTTGTTTATATTCCATATTATCAGGAATGTGGAATGTATTTTGTTCAACAATGGGTGCAGGAATCAATTGATATTCGGCATAACCACCATTTTTAAATTGATTTTGAATCAAGGATTCACACATGGATGGTTCCCCTTTTTTACAATAATAACAATGGCCACAAGGAGCCGAATTATGTGCGACCACACGATCGCCTACCACAAAATTTTTCACTCCTGGACCTACGGCATACACAACACCCGAACATTCATGACCAAAGCCAAATGGTGGTTCATATCGATAGCCTCGTTTGTATGTTTTGACATCGGTTCCACAAGTTAGTGTCACTTTATTTTTGATGACAATTTCTCCTTCACCTGGAGTTGGTACGTCAGCTTCTTCTACACGAATATCGCCTGGCGCATAATACAAAACTCTTTTCATTTTCATAACTAGTTTCCTCCTCTATTCTTTATTCAAAATATATTTTCCTAATGATTCGAGTTGCATAGCCATCGTGATAGCACCTGGATCTAAATGCCCGATTCCTTTATCGGTACGATAGCTGGCTCTTCCTTTCACGGCTGCCATTTCCCGTGTGGCTTGTGCCCCATCATTCGCCCCTTTTATAAAGGCCATGATAATTTCTTTTTCGCTCTTTTCGGCATCCATTGCTTCTTGATACGCTTGTAAAGCGGAATAAAGAGAATCAACCATCGTTTTTTGACCGGGTTCGGTTTTCCCTCGCTTCATCATTTCAACAAGTATGGCATGATAAACATCATAGAGAGCATGAACATCCAATTCATGGATATACTTTTTTTCTTTACATATTTTCGATGCTGCAACATACCCACTGCCATACAACGCACCAGATGAACCACCCACACTGGAAAACATGGTCATTCCAATGTTCTTAAAGAGGTCCACAAAGGTAAGATCTGCGGGTGCATCTTTTAATCCACTTGTGATTTGTTCAAACCCCTTATTTACATTGACCCAATGATCGCCATCACCTGTAGCTGAATCCAATTCAGTCACATAGTCTTTTTCTTTATAGATGCGATCTTTTGTTTGATTGAAATATTGAATAAAATCATTCACTGTCATCTTTACTGTCATTGGCTTACCTCTTGTTTGAGTGCCGGTGTATCACAAGGACTCAGTAATAATTCTTTTAACTCGTCGTCCAATTTTAAAATGGTACAGGATGCACCTGCCATTTCAATCGATGTCATGTAATTACCAACATAATATTTGATTGGTTTTAAACCTTTCTCAATCAATACATCGTTGACATCACCAGCTAGAATATACAATTCCATCAATGGTGTAGCTCCCATGCCATTGATCATGACTGCCACTTCACTTTGGCCAAAATCTTTGTCGGCAAGAATCTTTTCTACGATCAACTCAGCAATCGCTTTGGAAGATTTTAGCTTTGTGGTCTCAATACCGGCTTCACCATGAATACCCATACCAACTTCCATTTCATCATCGCCAATCTGAAAGCCTGGCTTTCCTACAGCTGGAATCGTACAAGCCGAAAGAGAAACGCCAAAGCTTCGAACATTTTCAATGACTTTATTGGCAACCTTTTTTACTTCTTCTAAACTAGCACCAGTTTCAGCCTTTGCCCCAGCAATCTTATGTACAAATATTGTTCCGGCAATGCCTCGTCTTCCGGTTGATTCATCGGTATCTTTCACAGAAACATCATCCTTTACAACAACATGATCAACCATAATGTCTTCCATACCCGCTAATTCTTGGGCAATTTCAAAATTCATGATGTCCCCTGCATAATTTTTGACAATCATCAATACCCCTTTTCCAGCATTGGCTTGATGAATGCCCTCTAAGATTTGGTCGGGAGATGGTGAAGCAAACACATTGCCACAAACAGCTGCATCCAACATGCCGTAGCCAACATAGCCAGCATGCGCTGGCTCGTGACCACTTCCTCCTCCCGAAACCAATCCTACTTTGTTGCTTTTGACTTTTCTGGCAATCACTTCTTTGTTTGGATTATACAAAATATTGGAATTGGCAATCTGCATTCCTTTCAACATGTCGCCAACAACACAATTTGGATCATTGATTATTTTTTTCATTTTTTTGTACTCCCAGGAGTGAACATTTCCTTGGTGATACCGGCTTTTTTATACACTTCTGGAATGGAAGTTTTTGGTTGTAGTTTTCGTAATCCTGCAGTCACCAAAGCACATATGATGGTCAAAGTAATATTTCTAGTAAAAATAGCAATCATCAATCCAACAAAGGCAACACCAACACCGATGTACCACCAAAATTGCTCAAACTTACTCATAGTTTCACTCCTTTTCTTTTTTTAGATTAATCGGTAATTCCTAAACGTTCTTTTGCTGCTTTTTCGCGTTCTGGCGCAAATTTCTTAAAGTAAACAACACCTAAGATCACAATACCAACAACGCAGGCAACACCAATCACGTTGCCGCGAGCAGCTTCATATAACGCAAATCGAATCTCGGCAATATCACAGCCCCACCAAGTAATGTTGGTATTATATGATCCAGCTGTTTTTGCTAAATTCGTTAGTAATGGTCCCATTTCCGAAGCGGCATAACTTAAGATTGGACACCAAATCCAAGAGATGATCGTCATTTTTAAGATATCGCCCCGCATCGCTAAAAATAATGGAGCACAAACACAAACATTCATCAAGTTTCCTAATACCAAGGCAGTATTGTTTGGCAAGATCAATGAGAAGATCAAAGCGACTGGAATGGTAAAGATAATGGCTACCCAAATTTCTGGATTTCCGGCTAAGATAGGCCAATCCAAACCAATGATCAATTCACGTCCTGGGAATTTCTTCTTGACCCAATCACTGGCTGCTTCCGAAATTGGTGTCAATGCAGTCATAAACAATTGTGATACCATTGGGAATAACGTTAATGCAGTACCTGTTTGTACACCAAGTAATAGTGCGGCTGATCCTTGTTTGGCTACCAAACCAATGACGGTACCCATAATAAAGCCAATGATATGATTTTCGCCAAAGATACCAATTTTATTACGGATTTCCTGGGCATTTAATGGTTTTGTTTCAGGCATGATCTTATCTAATAAGCTCGAAATTGGATAAAAGAAGATATTTGATAAAAACATACAGTGTGGCATACCAACCGAAGGAACACCGGTCAATTCCAAAATTTGATATTTTGTGTAATCGGCATTTTTCAATTCGGCAATAATTTGAATAATGGCAACAATAAAGCCAATGATGACATTGTTACAAGCACATGTAACTAAAAAAGCGGTAAATACTTTATTTCCGACGTTCCACATATCTACGTTTAAGCAATCGGTCTTGCCAATGAGCAACATGATGACATTGATACCAATCTGAACCGGGAACATCAAGAAGGCATAGGGCCATTGCCAAGCCAAACCCAAGGCTGGTGCCCAACCCATATCAATGTATTTTAATGTTGTATGGGTATGTTTAACAATTGTAGTAAAGGCCCCGCCAACGGTTTCTCCCATATAACTAATCAATAGGTTGATACCGACAAAGGCAACACCCAATGTCAATGCGGATGAGAAGGCCTTGCCTGGCTTCATGCCAACAATTAATCCAATGATAAATAAAACAATAGGCAAGAAAACTGCAGCTCCAAGATTTAATAGCCCTTGGAACACCATTTGTAGCATTTGCATAATAAATTAACTCTCCTTTTCTATTTGTTACTTCAATGCTTTAATAATTTCATCGATACATGCATCTTTTCCCATGCCTGTTAATAGAGGGATTCCACTGATCACTGGGATACTGTAGTGTTCTTGCACACCGCGCATTGGCGTAATGGATACATATAAGTCAGCGGTTTTCATAAAATTATCTAATGATTTGATATCCACTGCTTTTGCTTTCGCCAATCCAGCTAAGCCTCTTTCTTCCAGTGCTTCATTGATCTTAGTAGCACAGGTTGCCGATGTAGCAATACCTCCTCCACAAGCGACAATAATAGTTTTCATATACTTTTCTGCTCCTTTCTATTATTTTGTAGTCGTCTACACCTACTTACATAGCAATATTGTTGCCAACTTCGACAAAATGTTTCCAAATGATCTTTTTTTATGAACCAAATTTGATCGCTTAACAACACGATTGCTTTTTACACTTTCTTTTAAAGCAATATTGTTGCCAAACTCCTAATCTTTTTTGTTTTTTACTTTTTTTCGAATTTATTTGAAGTATAGAAATATTTTTATGATATTTGATTCTTTCGAAAAATATTTCGAATTGGCATCTTTTTTGCTTTTCTTTAATTGAAGCAATTGATTTTACATAGGAGGAACAGATATAATGGATAACTATAAAATCACGAATTTATTATTTGAAGAATTAATCACGTTTGACCTTGAGGCTAATACATATGAAGAGGTCATCCAAAAGGTTGGCAATGATGCCTATAAAAAAGGATATGTAAAAAATGGGTTTGCGAATGCCGTTCTCCAAAGAGAGAAATTGTATCCAACGGCTTTACCAACGAATGTGCTCAAAGTGGCCATTCCCCATCCCATTGAAAGAGATACCGTTGAAAAATCAGCGATCATTGTAACCAAATTAAAACATCCAGTGGATTTTGTTTTAATGGGATCGGAAAACGAGTTGGTTCCTGTAGAGATTGTTTTTACTTTGGCTGTCAATGGTGGTCAACATCAGCTCCATATTCTCCAAGATTTAGTGAGCATGTTTTCCGATGAAGGAGCAATGGAAAAGATCAAATCTGCCAATTCTGCTCCTCAAATGATGCATACGTTGATTGATCTATTATCCTAGTTGACTCAGTCATGGAAATGGAAAGGAGGTTTGAAATGAATACACAACAAATAATCGATTATGTTTATTCCATTGTGAATGAAAATTATTTGGAAAGAAAATTCGCGAGCAAAGAAATGATAGGGGTATCCGCAAAAGAAATAGCGGAACATTTTGGTACCTATCGATCCGCTATCAGCAATCTATTGAATAAAGAAGTGGAAAAAGGCAATTTTATAAAGATTCTTTCGAAACCAGTGACCTATATTCCTCGTGATGTTTTGGAGAAAAAATTAAATCATACTATCCAGCAAAATTCATTTACTTTAGACGAAGTCAATTCCTATTTATTTGCGAATAACAATGAAACAAATCCTTTCTCGATCATCATTGGATATGACGGCAGTCAAGCTAATCAGGTAGCCGAAGCTCAATCCGCTATTCTCTATCCGCCTAAGGGATTGCATACCTTGATCACGGGTGAAAGTGGTACCGGGAAAACGTTGTTTGCGCATGCCATGTATAATTATGGCCGTCAAATCAAACATGCAACCGAAGAAGAATATCCCTTTGTTGAATTCAATTGTGCCGATTATTACTACAATCCGCAGCTTCTTCTCTCTCAATTGTTTGGTCATATCAAAGGCGCTTTCACCGGGGCGGAACAAGAAGCGATTGGTTTGGTGGAAAAAGCCAATCACGGCATCTTATTTTTGGATGAAATTCATCGACTGCCTCCGGAAGGACAAGAATTGCTCTTTTATTTGATGGATACTGGACATTATCGAAAAATGGGTGAAGCCAATACGACGCGTACATCCGATATCTTAATCATTGGTGCAACAACCGAGAATCCCAATGATGTATTATTAAGAACCTTCAAACGTCGAATTCCTTTGACCATAAAGCTTCCGCCATTAAGAGAACGTCCCATTGAAGAAAGGCTCAAATTAGTAGAAAATTTATTTTCGCGTGAAGCCAGTATCACAAAACAAGTATATGTGATTGATCCCCGCATCTTAAAAGCGTTTGTGATCTATGATTTTCCGGAAAATATCGGTCAATTGGCTTCGGAAATCAAGATCTTATGTGCACGTTCGTTTTTAGCAAAGAAAGATGCCGATACAAATGAAGTGCATGTTCGATATACATTTTTATCAGAAAATATCAAATCGTTCTATAAAAAAAGAAATGGAGATGAATATACATTTGAAGGGGATCTAGAAAGTTATAACTATAATTTGATCATCAGTCCTTCCAATGAAATATCACATTCAAAACAGATTTTCATGAAGGATTCATATAACACATTAATGGAAGAGATAAAGGATCATTCCAGTAAGTCGGCTTCCCAAGAAGAAGCGGCCCAAGCGATTTCTTCAGCTGTATCAAATTACTATAATGATATACTCAATAAATTATATTTTAAAAATATAAAAAAGGAAGAACTGGATAAGATCATTGATCCAGAAATCGTTGATTTTTCCATGGATATCATGAAAACGATACGCAATGATCTTGATATCAAGATATCTGAACAAAATATTTTAATTTTGGCGTTCCATTTGAAGTTCTTAGTGGACCGTCTTAGAAAAAATGCTTCGATGGAGTCAACCAATTTATATACCAAAACTGGTGATCAATTGATTGATACCATCATTCATCAAATTGAATCGCATTTTTCTGTTCAGCTTCCTGCCGATGAATCGAAATTCTTTCAGATGTTGATTAAAAATATCACCAATCATGAACAAATTGATGAAACGAATAATGCTTTATTGTTCATCTTGGCACATGGCAATACGGCTTCTAGCATTGCTGATGTTTGCAATCGTCTACTCCATACCCATTTTGTGAATGCTTTTGACATGCCATTAACCCAAGATGTCCAAACCAGTTATCATTTATTTATTAAAAGAGTGTCTGAGTTACAGCCTAAAAAAGGTATTATTATTCTAGCTGACATGGGCTCATTATTAAATTTTGGTAAACAACTCACAAAAGATACAGGTATACCAACCCATACAATTCCAAATGTTTCTACGGCGCTGGCTTTGGATTTTGCCCATATCATGTTAAATCGAAATGATCATGCTGACATCCTCTATAATGAGTACCTAATCAAAAACAATACGCCAACTATTCCTGTCCAAAATAAAAAGAAACCGGTCATCATATCTACTTGTTCATCGGGGAAAGGAACAAGTATTGCCTTTAAAAATGCCATTGAATCCTTATTAGCAAAAAACAGTCTGAATTTCATTCGGGTCATTGCTTTAAATAATCACGATCTACAACAAAATGAAGCTGAAATAACAAAGAAGTACAATGTCCTTGCGGTGGTTGGTAACATTCATTTGGATCTGAATATTCCATTTTTCCATATTACGGATTTAATTGACACCGAAAAGCAAAAACAATTTATCCTCTTTATTGAACGTTCTGGTTTTCAACAGACCAATCGGATCCATCCCAAAAATGAAACAACGGAAAGTAAAACCATTCACTTTTTAGAAGAACATGTTCTATATGTGAATCCTGTCGTTGCTGAAAAAGTTTCCAATCAATTTTTGGATGATGCATTTAAAGAATTACAGTACCAAAATGAAGATATGGACACCATTCGTTTCTCTCTCATCCTACATCTAGGCTTTATGATCGAGCGATTGATCACGCATACTTATATAAAATTTGATCATAAAGATGAATACATCAAAAGACATCAATTGGAATTCAATGGTTTAAAAAAACATGTCATGGATATCGAAGACACATTTGAAATTCATATTACCGATGATGAAATTTGTTACTTACTTATGACCTTATATCCTGAAAATAAAAAATAAAGGAGGCTTTCTCAATGAAAAAAAAGACATACCTAATCTTGTACACTTTGATTCTGTTGATCTTGACCATTTTTAATCCAAATCATTCACTGTATAACATGTTGATCGTATTTGTGATCATCATCTTACAGTATGTTTTGGATCGATCAAGAACCAAACAACAAAGATGTTCAAGAAAATAAAAAAATTACTTGTACCTTTCAATCCACTATTGATTCGAAACCAATTTTTCAAAAATGGCCCATACAACATTTCGATCAATAAAAAAATGGGCATTCAGCCTTTAACCACGGGCTAAATGCTCATTTTTATTTTTGACAACTGTCGAAAACTGTATATCAGAATACACAGGCCAGACAATCTTCATTTTTATTATCTGGCCCTTGATTAGGAGGACATGTTTTAAAACAAATTGGAATAGTTAGAATTTTATTATGTCTTATCTGCTTCTAATCAACACAAATATTGCTTAGACAATTTTTCATATTTCTGTTGATTTTCTACTTCTCCTTTATTTTTATATTGGATAGAGAGATAATAACATGCAATTCCTTTTTGTTCGTCTTTCATATTTTTCATTTGATCAATAAATAGATCAATATAAGCTGAACTTTTATTAAAAATGATATTAAACAACATTTTGGACTCATTTATGATTGTCTTATTTGTGAGATGTTTTTCCATCGCACTAATAATGTTTTTGCATTCATTCTTATTATTATCCTGCAAATAATAATTAAACATTTTGGTTAAAAATTCTTGATCATCGAGCGGTTTCTTATGTATATCCCGCATTTTATGATATTGACCATTTATCTTATCTTTATTCCTTTGCATTAAATAACAATTTAATTTAAGATTTTCACGATTATATGCTTTTATTAACATTCTGGTAGATGTTTTATCTAATTCTTTTTCAAGCCTTTGATATTGCTCAGTTTGTATCAGTCGCCAAATCTTATGTTTCTTAATTTGTCGTAAAACAAAAATAAGAAATATCAATACCAATAATCCATAGAAAGCATTCAAATTTGGCATAAATCAATCCTCCAACTACTATTCTTTCTACTAAATTCTTCCCTTCTTATTTTTGAAAAGATCATCAACATACTGTGTAATCATATCCTGTTGTTTTTTTGGAAGAATTTTAAAATAATCTGAAGGCAATTTCTTTAATGTATTGGTCTTTTCACCATAATAAATTGCGCTAGCAGCTACTAAAAGCAAATCTTTGCTAAAAACACCATATTTATTCATAATTAACAATGGTGCTATGATTCTTTCCTTCTCACCTAATTTTCGGTCAACATCTCGTGCATTTCTTTCCACTGTATCAATAATCTCTTTATTTTTAAATTTTCGAATGGCTAAATTAGAAAAACGTTCTTGTTCTTTTTCCGCTATATTATATTCTCTGCAAATACACTGATTTAAAGTGTGTACAATGTTCTGAATACATAAATTGATATCTTCATCATTTGCTGCATCACTGTATATTTCATATCCTTTATAGTATCCCAAATAAGATATAATGGCAGAAATACAATTATAAGTATAGATTTTCCGTTGCATCAATATATCCAGATGTTCTTCAGGAACTAGATTTTCATAGTTAAGTTTATGACCTAACGCAATCGCATCATATGGTAAATAATCTAAATCTTCACTAAATATATCCAGTGAATTCTTCTCTTTAAGGGTCGTACAAAAAATAATGGCTTCTGCCAAATGTACCCCTGGTATACTTTCTATTGCCGACAATTCTCTTTTTACATTTACGCCATTTTCGCATAAAACAATGTCTATGCTTTTTTCTGTGTTTTTTTTCAATGCACTTTCAAGTGGTTTGGTCAACTCTTTTAAATGGTTTCTCCCAATGCTTATCATAATTAAATTTGCATTGCTTAAGGAATCCATAGCTTCAGAGGAATTGATATCATAAGCTTCAAAGTTGTTTAAAGTCATGGGTGACCTTGTTGAACCAAATGATACTGAATATTCTTTTCTCTCTTGAAGTTTTTTTACCAATTCATCATTTTTGTCTAAAAAAATCACTCTATCATTTCTAAAAAAACGATTTATAAAGCCTCTTCCTGTTTGTCCGGCTCCAATACATACTATATTAGACATGATTTTTCACCAAACCTTCATTGCTGATTCTTTCCACCGCTTTCAAAACTTCCTGATATAAGACTTCATCTGCATCCAATTTACATACGTTTTTTAACACGTATTCAATTCCTTTTTCACGACGTATCTTTTTTAATTCCATTGCAGATTCATCAGTAGGCTCATCAAAAAATAATGCTTCTGCAATGGTAGTAATTAACGTTTCTGGGTAAATACCATGTTTTAATGCCATACGACTTGGTGCAATCAATCTATCTTTAGGCCCTAATTTGCGAAGCGGATCCTTGGCATGTCTTGTGATCTTATCAACAATAGTCCAATCACAATATTTTTTTCTTGCTCGTTTTGAAAATTCCTCTTGATCTTTTGGATCTACGCCCAATTCAGCAACCAGTGTCTGATTGATTTCTTTATATGTTTTATCTAATATCTTAGAAATTTCTGGACTGTTTGCTGCTTCGGCTAATATCTCATACCCAAGTAAATATCCTGTATAGGCTATCACTGCATTACTCGTATTGTTTGTATACATCTTTTGGATCAAAAAATTTCCAAAATGATCTAATGCTTCAATACTTTGGATTTCGGGAATATCTGTTATAAGTCTTGATCTATCAATTGGTAAATACCAATAATTTTGAACCCAAACATCCAATGGATACTTTTGTGCCAATTTTTCATCTGGTTGTGTTGCAGTGCGCATAAGTACCCCTTCCGTAATCCCAATATATTTGTTAAAGAGATCTTTATTTTCTACACTCAGATTCTTATATAGGGGATCTTTCAAGGTATTAGCTGCATCAGCCCAATTTTCACAAACAATAATATTCTTTTTTATTTTTGGTATTCCATATAACTCAAAAATAGAAGATAAACAATTAGCTACATTTATTAAATTCTTACCGCCCACTGACACAAACGCAATATCAGCTTCTTTAAATGCGTCAAAAACTTCCTGACTTTCATTAAAATTCAGTGCGCTTATTCCCGTAATGACACTATCTAATGAAGCATCCCCTAATACATGGACATGGTATTTTTTATCCGTATTTACTTTATCAATAATGGGTTGATATACGTCAACAAATGTTATTGCAAAGTCACTCAAATATAGTAATTGTCCGACAAATCCTCTAGCAATTTTTCCACATCCAAAAATGATTGCTTTTTTCATATTCTATTCTTCTCCAAATGATTTCTTAGCCATTCAAGCGTAACATCTTTGAAATATCCCTTTCCAATTTCATCCACTTGTACAATAGTCACTGTAGAACCATTATATTTCTTATCACTTTTAATTAATGAAATGACTTGATCAATATCATAATCAATATGAGTTGGCATCCCCATTTTTTCTAATACCTGCTTAATTTTATCTCTAAGATCTATATTCTCTAATATCATAAGCATGCCTAAACCAACACATTCACCATGATAATATTTGGGCATTTCTATACTTTCAATGGCATGTCCCAAGGTATGTCCAAAATTTAGTAACTTTCTTAAATTAGCTTCTTTTTCGTCTTTTTCCACTATTTTTCTCTTGACATTCAATGCTCTGATAACAATTTCTTCAACATCTGAAGGAGGAATACTTTCATTAAAATCTGTTATATGTGTCCAAAATATATCAAAGAGTTTGGAGTCTCGAATTAGACCAGCTTTCAATGCTTCGACTAATCCACTGTAATATTCACGTTTTGTCAAGGTAGCTACTGTGTTTAAATCAATAAATACATTAGATGGTTGATAAAAAGATCCAACATTGTTTTTAATATGATTCAAATCGACTGCTGTCTTACCACCAATACTTGAATCTATTTGTGATAATGTAGTCGTTGGCAAGGAAACAACTTGAATTCCCTGCAAATAAATACTTGCAATAAATCCTCCTAAATCACCGACAACTCCACCGCCTACAGCAAACATCAAATCTCCTTTTTCAAAACCCATCTGTGCCATCCATAAAACAATTTCCTCAACCGATTGCAATGACTTGGATCCTTCTCCTTGTGGGATGACCTTGAGATATGGATGGGGGCACTGTTCTTCAATGACTCGAACATATTGCTTTGGAACTCCATCATCGGTTAAGATTAGCACGCGTCTATTTAAATCAACATATTTATCGATGTGAAAGCGAATGTCTCTTTCAATAAAAATATTGCTCTTTTGCTTTTCCATCTTAATAAAAGTTCCCATAATGCAACCTCCTAAATAAGACTAGGCCAGTGTTATCTGACCTAGTTTTCATTAGCAATTTTTGTGAAAATTTGGGCTCTTCGAGTCAATTCATCAAAATTATTCTCTTGAATTGACTTTTTATCTAATAATCGACTGCTAATGCCAGCTCCACAATATCCCGCTTGTAAAAAAGTACCGAAATTTTCTTCATTAACACCAGCAGTTGCTAAAAATTTGACATGATTGATTGGCCCTTTAATATCTTTTAGATAATGGAGTCCTAACCATCCAGCTGGAAATATTTTAACCAAATCGGCTCCAGCATCGTGCGCTGTTAAAATTTCACTTGGTGTCATTGCTCCTGGAATAGAAACAAGTCCAACTTCTTTTGTTTTCTTTATTACATCAATATTTACGTTCGGCGATAAACAAAATTCTCCACCGGCATATTTCGTAGCTAATACATGGTCAATACAAGTAACTGTTCCTGAGCCTACTTTCATATCTGGAAAATGTTCTTTAATCAAACGAATCGCGTCTGTTGTTTTCACAATCGCATCTGGATCGGATTGATCAAATGTGACCTCCGTCATTCGAATTCCTCCGTTATATAGGGCATCAATGGATTTTAACAATGTTTCGCCATAATATCCCCGACAAATAACTAAAACCTTATGATCTTCGATAAATTTTACAACTTCATTCATCCTTCGTTTGCCCTCCTTTATACATACTTCGCTACATCTTCTTCAGAATCTGATTGAACGACTCTAAAGAAAACTTTTATACCTTTATCAATAAGAGTTCTTAAATCTTTTTTCTCCTGGGGACTAGCAGATATATTCTTATATAATGATGTTCTACCGGCTTTTGCACCAATTCCACCGACATTGATCGACTCAATTTTCACACCATTATTGACCAATTCAACCAAGACCCCGGGCGTTTTCACCAAAATAAAGATTCGTTTTCCATTGTCATCACCCTTTAAATAATCGATGGCATCGGATGTATTAAACACTTGCAAATTAATGGTTGCTGGTACACTTGATTTCATGATCATTTGAATGAAAGGATCTTTCGCAACTCCATCATCAACAATAACAACTTCTGAAGCTGATGCATTTTGAATCCATTGCGTCATAACTTGACCGTGTATCAATCGGTCATCAATTCTTGTCCATACGATATTTTTCATAATTGGTCTCCTCTATCTATATGAAAATAAGCTAAAATATTATTAACAGCTGCATTAGTCATTTTATTGATCGCTTCAACACTCACGGCTGCAGTATGTGGGCTCAGTACAACATTGTCCAACTTTTCAAATTCAGTATTAATATGCGGCTCCTGAGCAAATACATCTGTACCATATCCATAGATCTCTCGATTTTTTAACACATCGAGTAATGCATTTTCATCAACCAAAGATGCCCTAGCTGTATTGATTAATACTGTGTCTTTATTCATCTCATGTAATTCTTTATATCCAATCAGCGGGCTGCCATCTGGATTTCCTGGTACATGAAGAGTAATAACATCAGCTATCTTATAAATTTCACTTGGTTCAGCTACATGAATATCATTTGCTTTACAATATGCTTCATCTAAAAATTTATCGTATCCATAAATTTCACAATCAAATCCTTTTAATCGTTTTACAACTTGTCTTCCAATCGAACCTAATCCAATAACGCCTACTTTCTTATGACATAAATTTAATCCTGTTTCTTTTTTCCAAACTCCCTCCCTAAGATGGCGATCTACATTGCAAATATGACGAATAGTCGATAACATTAATCCAACCGCATAATCAGCTACTGCTTCGGTATTACAATTCTTAGTAATAGTTACTTTAATTCCTCTTCGTTTTGCCTCATCTAAATCGATATTATCAATACCTACTCCATATCTAGAAATAATTTTTAGCGATTTAGCCTCATCTAAAACTCTTTTATTTAAAATATCCGATCCAAGAATAATGGCATCTACATCTTTTACTTCGCCCATCATTTCGCTTTCATTCATGATATGGTGGTATCTATTATTAATAACTTCCCATCCTAAAGATTCCATAAATTGTTTGGGCTTTGAATCAAATTTTCCAAAACTATTTGATGTAATCAAAACTTTCATATACGCTCCTTTAGATAATTCCTAATAATCCACCCACAATGCAAACGACAAAGATACCTACGATCACTTTATTGATACTGACCTTTTTAATTGCAATCAACCAATATACCAACATAACGGCACAGAATGGTAACAAGTTTAAGATGATTGCATCTAAAATATCCGTTTGAACCGCTAATGTTTTTTGACCAAGAATTAATTTAAGAGGAGTAGACAGTTTTACCGTGCTGGCTGCTAAAGCGCCAATTGTAACAGCTCCCATAGAAGTAATCAAAGTCATGATCTTCTCCATTCGATTTCCGGAGAAAAATTCTGCGATATAACTGCTACCTTTTTGATACACTTTATTATAAAGTGTATAACTAATTCCCCAATTCAATGCCAATGTAACGGCCATATAGAAAATGGGTGCAATCAAATTTCCAGCTTGTCCCAAAGAAATAGCAATGGATCCAATAATTGGAATCAAAGTTCCTTGACGAAGCGTATCTCCAACTCCTGCCAGAGGTCCCATTAAGGATGTTTTTACTGCACTGATTGCTTCTCCTTCGATTTCTGCTCCATTTGCTTTCTCTTCTTCCATGGCGATAACAGCGCCTAAAATAACGGGTCCTACTAACGCAAATTCTGAATTATAAAATTCCATATGCCTTTTACAAGCTTCGATTTTTCCTTGTTCATCATCTGCATATAATTTTTCAATGATATTTCTCATTCCTGAAAAGAAGCCCGGGGCTTGAAGACGCTCATAACTACAACAAGCCTGTGCAAAAAATTGAAATCTCCAATACGCTTTGTTCAAATCCTTTTTTGTCAAAGTAATCTTATTGTCTGCCATGCTAATCCTCCTTAAACTTCAATTCTGCATATACCCAAGCGAAGATACCAGCAAATACTGCAATGACTAACATACTTAATCCCGAATACGTATATAAGAAAAATCCTAATACGAAGAACAGTAAGATACCTCTACGTGTGTTTAACATCATTAATAACATACCAATACCAATAGCAGGTAATAAGCCTCCAATAGCAGTTAGAATATGAAGTGGCGTTCCAGATAACATCGTAATAGCACTTTGAACAACGGGTGCTCCTAAATAAACCAAAATAGCTACTGGAATTGCAGTCACACAATAAGCAAAGATTTGAGTTGGCCACAACTGCCAAAAAGCCATCTTTTTCGTATCTCCAACTTCGGCATATTTATCCATTTTATGAACAAAGTAAATATCTACCGTTTGACGCAGTGTCCAAATCATCGTTCCCATAATTCCAAGCGGAACAGCAATCGCAATAGCTGCTTGCGCACTTGATCCAGAACTCAATGCTAATGCAGTACCAACAATTCCACCAATTCCGGCATCGGCTGGTAATGTACCACCAGCATTGACAAATCCTAAATACAACGTATTAATTGTTGCACCAATAATACAACCTTGAACAACATCACCTAAAATCAATCCTGTAATCGTTCCACAAACAATTGGTTGTCGTATCGAGACACTTCCCAGCCCCGTCAATAACGGCGTACCATTATTCGTCAAATAATACAGAGAACCAAGAAGAATCGCTTGAATAATTGAAATGTGCATATTTTTCTCTCCTTCTAATATTGAATTTTATCTTTCAAACTCAAAATACTTTTTGGACCAATTTCCAAACAGCTATTCTTAAGTTCTTCTAAATCTTTGTATGATACACTTGTAGCAACTTCTAAAAGCATTGGTAAATTTACACCTGTTACGCACTCAGCTTTTACAGTATCTTTCAGTTCATATAATCCTCGTGCTATCGCATTATACGGACTACCACCAAATAAATCCGTCAATATAAGAACGCCTGATCCATTCGATTCTTTATCCAATTTTTCTACAGCTTCTTTCACCGTGTCTTTCAAATCGTCAACACTGTCTCCATGATATAGACCATAACTTTCAATTAACGGTGTAGTCCCCATAATTAAAGCTGCACTACTTACCAGAGATTTAGCTAAATCTCCGTGTGTAACTAATAGCAAAGCTACCATTTAACACCCTCCAGATTCTAAAAAGATTATCATGATAATTTTTACAATTTTAAAGTATCATTGATATTCTTCTATGTAAAATTTCGGCATATATTACACACAATTTTTAGTGTTGATTTATATATGACCTTTTATTTATGAAATATTCTAATTTTTATTTGTTGAAGTAAGCGTTTTCTTTCGCATTTTACACTCTAAAAAGAACATAAATGTTATTTTATGAATTTTATCATTCAATTTTACACACTGTTTTATTATAATGTTGAAAAAGAGGTAGCCTATGGAAAAGAAAGAAGAAATTTATCAACTGATTCATTTAGATACAAAAAATAAAATCAATCATTCTAATTTCGATCATTTAGGGATGGATGCCTTAGAAATAAGTACCCAATTAAAAATGAATCGTTCAAACATTTCGAGAATATTAAATCAATTATATAATGAGGGAAAACTAATAAAAACATCTTCCCGACCTGTATTATTTATTGATCGGTCTTCCATCAATGATGCATTTCAAAGTATTGCTATTCCGTCAATCATACCTAAAAGTAAGACAATCAATGATTACATCTCATATTTATCTATTAAAAAGTCAAACGTAAATAGTTTTAATAGATATCTAGCTAATTCTCGTCAATCGAAAATGTTTGATCCTATTGCTAAAGCAAAATCCGCTATATTATATCCAAGCAAACTAAACACTCTCATTTATGGAGAAAAAGGATCTGGACGACTTCAATTTGCCAAATCTCTAGCACAATTTGCCAAAGAAAATCAATTAGTAGATGAAAAATCAGAACCCATTATTGTGGAATGTGTAAACTATAATGCCGTAAATGAGGATTCCTTCTTAAAAATGGTGTTTGGAGAGTATGTTACGCGAACTGAATCTTACAAAAAAGGAATTCTTCAAAAAGCTCAAAATAACATCATTATTTTCAACAATATCAATCAACTATCAGAGCGTACATCCACAGCATTATTAAACGTTATTCTCGATAAATCCTATTCTCCGATCAATTCCAGTAAACAACTAAAACTCGATGCTTTTATCATTGCGACAACAACAAACAAAATGTTAGCTGAAAGCACAGAAATGCTTAGATGCTTTCCAATGTATATTCAAATTCCAAGCTTGAATGATCGAACAATTATGGAAATAATCGTTATCATTTTGCAATTTTTTCAAGATGAAGCAAATAACATCAAAGAAACCATTCGGGTATCTAAAGATGCCATTAGCTGTTTTGCTATGTCGCAATATAAAGGGAATTTGGCTCAATTACGCTCAGAAATTCGCCAAGCGTGTGCCATGGGATACACAAATTTTATAAAAAATAAAAGTTATTTCATTAATATTGGTTTTGATGAAATTTCAACACCTGTTTTAATGAATATTTTTAATGTGGATAAACGATTAAATGAATTATATGATACTTTAAACTTATTCGAAAATGAATATTTGTTTTTCTCAGCTGATAAACAGAATCCAGAATTAAAGTTACTCTTCGAAATTAGTGAACCGATTGATAATACTATTTCCACAAATTTAACAACCAAAAATGATGAACAATTAGTTAATCAATGTATTAATGATATTGACTCTGTAGGATCCATTCAAATCAATACAATTCGAGCTGTACTTCTTCAAAGAATTTACGATATCATCTATAACTTATTAGATGGACATCCTATTAAAGAAAATGAAAATCTTATTTATGGATTATTATTACATCTTTCCAATGAAATCAATAGAATAACTTCAGGTCAAACTCATTCAAAATTCAAAAAACTTTCAAATAAAATCGCAAGAAATGTAGATTATAATTACGCAAATTTAATCATTACAAGTATTGAGAAATATTATAATTTATCCTTCAATGATGAAGAAATTGATTATGTGGCTACATATCTATATTTATCATCCCAATGGATTGATAAAAAATATATACAATTACTCATTGTATCAACGGATAAGGAAAAAGCGGCTCATTATTCAAATTATATTAACAACAATTTTTTTAAAACCCATGCTAACTATCTTTCCGTTTCAAAAGAAGCCAATCAAATTGAATCAACTGTAGCAAATATTGCTATGAAAATGACAGAAATTGACAGAGGAAAAGGTGTAGTCTTATTATTGGATTATCCATTTATTAAACAAGTGATCGAACTTTTGGATAGTACATATTCCGGAGAATTTATCACAACAAACGACATATCCATAAAAAATTTAGTATCCATTGCGCAAAAAGTTGAATCCTTGGGCACAACTCTAACGGCAATGGGTTCCTACACAGGATTGAATATCAACGATTCGAAATCAAATGAAACAAAAGAAATCGAAAAACATGCCTATGATTTATTAAAATCAATTGAAGAAAAATTGTTGTCTGAATCTTTAGTGTTTCTTAATCCACATAAAGCTTGCCAAGCTTTGTTCAATGTATTGCTTAATATCATAAATGATTTAAACATAACATATTGTGATGATCTGCTAATAAAGTTCTTATTCCATACAACATTTACTTTAGAACGCTGTATCCGAAAAGAACCATACAATTATCCAAAAGCTAAGTCTCTAATAAAAAATAATGAAAAATTATATAACGTATTAGAAAAGAATTTTAATGTTATCAATGAAATATTCGCAATCCAAATCCCACCTGCAGAAATGGGATATATCATTGAAATATTTCTTCCTTATCTTCATACAACCGCTTTTGAATAGGAACAATATCATAAAAGTTAACAACTCATTGTGGTTCTTCATATGGTGTACCAACAATCAATAAGTACCAAAATAAAAAAGAAAATTTTAAAATACTATAAATTTGAAGTTACATCACTACACAGAGAAAATGCCAGATATCCCATGAACAAAGGATTTCTGGCGTTTTTGTTCAACATTTAAGATATTTTATTGTACTATTTTTAGAAAAATTCAGATTTAGGTTCCTAAGCTTTTCAGTTAACTTTCTTCCAAAGGGCTTAATTGCTTCAAATTGCATTTAGTATGTAAGCGTCAGATAAAACAGTGGATTCCAATTCATCAATAAATCTCCGATAATTTTAGTGAATTCAATTAGAGTTTTTGGAGCTGCTCCAAGAACTTTAAAAAATTCTAGATTGGAGTCTAAATTATATGAAGGCTGAATTATCTCCTGTGAAACAGGTGAAGATCGAATACTGGCTTGAAGTGATCCATAAGTGCCGGGCCAGTGGTCTCACAAATACAGAATTTTGTAAACAGAACAATATCAGTGAAAAAAGCTATTACTATTATCTGGCCAAGATTCGAAAGATGGCGATCGAAGATATCCCGAAGAAAAATTCAAATCTTCCAGTTGACTGGTCATCAAAAAATAAAAATACCTGTTTTGAAGAAATACCTGTATCTTCATTGCCTGCTGCACATACTGATTCCATATCTATCCATATCGGTAATGTGGATATCGAAATGTCAGAAGATGTATCGGAAGAATTTCTGATCAAATTATTTAGAGCGGCATCAAAATGTTAGATCTAAACAAACTCGATCACATCTATTTAGCTTGTGGTCATACCGATATGCGAAAGTCAATTGATGGTCTTTCCGCCATCGTCCAGGAAGAATTTCAATTGGATCCGTTTTCAAGCAGTCTGTTTCTTTTTTGTGGAAGGAAGAATGATCGGATCAAGGCATTGTATTGGGATGGTGATGGTTTTCTTTTGATGTATAAACGTTTGGAAGACGGACGGTTCAGATGGCCTAGAAAACAGAAAGAAGTCAAAGATCTTACACATCAGCAGCTTCGATGGCTGCTGGAAGGATTAGAGATCGAACAGCCGAAGGTCATCAAAAAAGTCAGTCCAAAAAGTGTGATATAAATCGCTCAAAAACGCGATATATAAAGCATATTATGGTATAATATAGATGATGAAAACAGGCCAGATCAATGATCAAGACTACAAAGAATTATATCTTCAGACAAAGCAGTTATATGCAGATATGATGACTGTATATGATGAATTGAAGAAACAGGTTGAACTGCTTCAACAGGAAAATTTCTTATTG